>NZ_JCAMRN010000049.1:0-52487 GCF_059620965.1 Geobacter sp. PheSNFMC | reverse complement strand
TATGATATGAGATAGGCCGTGAACACGACTCTCCCATTACGCAAACGTCTCAAGTGGCACCTGGGCGTCTTGGCGGCCATCGTCGCGACCCTGCCGGTACTGCTGCTTCCCGCGCCGGCCGCCGTGGCCCTCGGAGGAGCGGCCGGCGCTCTCGCCTTCCGGCTCCTGGGCAAGGTGCGCCGGAACACCATCGCGAACATCAGAAACGCGCTCCCCGCACTCCAGGCCATGGAAGGGTGGGATCCGGCTGCGGGAACGCCGGAGGAGATCGCCCGGCGCACCTTCGTCAACCTGGGGCGGACCGCCGTGGAGATCATCAAGCTCTGCTACGGCCAGGGACAGGGCCTGGTGGAGAGGACGGAACTGCGGGGAATGGAGCACTACCTGCGGGCAAAGGAGCGGGGCAAGGGGGTCATCTTCATCACGGGGCATTGCGACAACTGGGAGATCGTGGCCCACGCCTTCGGCACCCATTCCGACGGCATGGCCGTGGTGGCCCGCCGCCAGAAATACGAGCCGCTGACAAAGCTGCTGGAGCGGCTGCGCAACCGGCACGGCAACAGTATCATCTATGCCGACGGCGCGGCACGGCAGATCTTTTTCCGCTTGAGGAAGAACGGGGCCATCGGCCTGCTCATGGACCAGGCAGTCCATCCCGGCGAGGGTGAGTTGGTGGAGTTTCTCGGAAGAAAGGCATGGACCACCACCATGCCGGCCCTGCTGGCGGCCAAGACCGGCGCGGCCCTGGTCCCCGGATTCGGGAGGCGGGAGGGGAATCGTCACGTGCTGGAATTCTTCCCCGAAATAGCACCCGACCCCGCCGGCGATCCCATCGCCACCACCAGGCTCCTCAACCGCGCCATCGAGGCGTACATCGTCCGCTACCCGGACCAGTGGCTCTGGGTCTATAACCGCTGGAAGCGGGTACCAACGGAACAGTAGCCGCCCCGTATCCCCTGCGGCAATCCCGCGAGCTAATGGATGGCACAGCCGGGGTGCGGCGGCTCAGATCAGGCCGGGCGCCTCCCGGCAGCGGCCTTCAGCTTTTCCATGTCGAAGATCACCACGCGGCTCCCGTCCACCTCGATGAGCCCCTCCTCCTTCAGCTTGCGGAACGAACGGGACAGGGTCTCGCTCACCGTGCCCAGGCGTGACGCCAGCTCCCCCTTTTTCATGTCCAGATCCAGGTAGGTCGTTCCCTGGAACGAGGTGGACTTGCGCTCGGCCAGCTCCACCAGGTGGGCGGCCAGGCGCGCCGGCACCTCCGCGAAGGTGAGTTCCTCGATCTGCCGGGCAAAGCGGCGCAGCATCAGAGACAGCGACACGATCAGGTTCAGGGAGAAGCGCGGATTGCGCTCCAGCAGCCCCATGAAGCCCTCGCGCGGGAAGAAGATCGCCTCCCCCTTCTCCACGGCCCGGGCCTCGGCCGGGTACTTGCCGTCGCCGAAGAAAGCAGCCTCGGCAAAGGTTTCGCCGGGATGAACGAAGTGGAGGACCTTCTCCTTGCCGTCGGGCGAGACCTTGCAGAGCTTCATGCTCCCCTGGGCCAGGAGGTAAAAACCGTTTGCCGGCTCCCCTTCGGCAAAGACGGTTTCCCCCCGGGCAAAGGGGCGGCGGGCTGCAATGACCGCCACTTCGGCCAGGTGGTTCTCGTCCAGGCCGGAAAAGAGAAGCGATTTCCTGAGGATGTCCCTGATGTCCATGAAATGTCCTTTCAGTCCCGGGCGACCGCGCATCCCCGGGCACCGAGGGTTTGTCTCACCATGAGGCGGAACAGGTGCTCCATGCCCGACTGGACGTCGGGTGATTCGATGATGCCCAGGGCCCGGGCGATGGCCTCGAAGGTGGCCAGCCCCTGGGGATGATTCTCCCGCCGGACGCCCCACTCGGTGGGAGGGCCCGGCGGGAGCCGGACCATCTCTGCGCGGGCGAGGCCGGGCAACCGTCGGCCCATGCGGGACGCCTGGCGCCAGGTGCCGTCGGGCACCACCAGGGTGACGGGCCGTCCGTCCCGTTCCAGCAGTTCCCGGTCCAAGACGGGGACGTCGTCGCCGGGATAGAGCAGAAGGATACGCCGCGCCGGGGTGTCCAGATCGCTCAGGTCCAGGGAGCGGCCCAGTTCCCCGTGGATGCGCAGTTCGCTGTTGGGGAGCATCTCCAGGGCCAGGGGGCCGGTAGCCGTGGTTTTCGAGTATTCCCGGTGGTGCATGACCAGGACCACGCGGGTAGCAAGGGAATACCGCGGCAGCGCCGGGCAGACGCACCGGTGGATATGCATGCGGCACCGCGCGCAGCGCTCGCTCCGTTTCGATCTGGTACCCACGGTGTCTCAGCGCTCCACGAACTCGGCCACGCGCCGGGCAACCAGCTCAGGGGTGAACCCGTACTGTTCGGCCAGCACCTTTTCCGGGGCCGAGGCGCCGAAGCTCTCCAGGCCGATGAACAGGCCGGCCGGACCCAGGAGCCGCCACCAGAGGCCGCCATGCCCCGCCTCCACCGCCACCCGCGGGACGCGGCCCGGCAGGCAGCGGCGCCGGTAGCCTTCCGGCTGGGCCAGGAAGGCCTCCAGGCAGGGGATGGACACCACGCGGGCCGCAACCCCGTTACCGGCCATAATTTCCGCCGCGGCCAGGGCCAGTCCCACCTCGGACCCGCTCGCCATGAGGACCACGGCCGGGGCCGCACCCCCGGAGCGGACCACGTAGCCCCCCTTGGCAAAGGTTCTGGGGTCCAGGGACTCCTCCCGGGCGATGGCCGGCACTTTCTGGCGGGTCAGGACAAGGGCCGTGGGGCCGTCCGTGCGCCGCAGGGCCGCGGCCCAGGCCAGAGCCGTTTCGGGACCGTCCGCCGGCCGGATCACCCGGAGGTTAGGGATGAGCCGCAGGGACGAGAGCTGCTCCACGGGCTGGTGGGTGGGACCGTCCTCACCCACGAAGAGGGAATCGTGGGTGAACACGTACACCGCCTGCTGCTTCATGAGCGCCGCCAGCCGGATGGCCGGCCGGCAGTAATCGGCAAAGACCAGGAAGGTTGCGCCGTAGGGGATGAACCCGCCGTGGCGGGCCATGCCGTTCATGATGGCGGCCATGGCATGCTCGCGCACGCCGAAGTGAAGATTGCGCCCCCCGTAGCTGCCGGGGAGCACGGAGGAGGAATCCTTGATCCGGGTGTTGGTGGAGGGCTCGAGGTCCGCCGAGCCCCCGGCCAGGGAGGGCACCGCGGCGGCGGCCGCCTGGAGGGCCTTGCCCGCAAGGGCGCGCGTGGCGCCGGCTTCGGCTCCCACCGCCGCCAGCAGCCGGGCCTCCAGATCCCTGGGCACCCCCTTTTCCGCCATCAGATCCCAGAGCCGTCCCTTATCGGAATTGCGGCGGCGCCAGCGGCGGAGCTCATCCTGCCAGGCGGCGCGCGCCTCGGCGAGCGCTTCCCGCCTCTGTTCGCAGATCTCCCG
Organism: Geobacter sp. PheSNFMC; assembly: GCF_059620965.1. Lineage (NCBI taxonomy): Bacteria > Pseudomonadati > Thermodesulfobacteriota > Desulfuromonadia > Geobacterales > Geobacteraceae > Geobacter > Geobacter sp. PheSNFMC. Next base: position 49,039 of record NZ_JCAMRN010000049.1, on the reverse strand, counting down.
AATCCGCTCCGGCACGTGAAACAACTCATCGGGCCACCCCAGGCTCCTGCGCGTGGCGGCGGCCTCCTCGGCACCCAGGGGCGAGCCGTGGGCGGCGGCAGAGTCGTGCTTGCCGGGCGAGCCCTGGGCGATATGGGTCCGGGCGATGATGAGAGAGGGCCGCTCCCGTTCCACCCGGGCCCGCCAGAGGGCCTCGTCCACCTGGCGGACATCGTGGCCGTCAACGGCCTGCACGTGCCAGCCAAGAGCCGCGAAACGCCCCGCCGTGTCCTCGGAAAAGGCCAAGTCCGTGGAGCCCTCGATGGTGATTCGGTTGTCGTCGTACAGGTAGACCAGGTTGCCGAGCCTCAGGTGCCCGGCCAGGGATGCCGCCTCCTGGCTGATTCCCTCCATGAGGTCGCCGTCGCTCACCAGGGCGTAGATATGGTGGGCGCAGGGATCGAATCGCTCGTCGGCGAAGCGGGCGGCCCCCATGCGCGCCGCCAAGGCCATGCCCACCCCCATGGCGAACCCCTGCCCCAGGGGGCCGGTGGTCACCTCCACGCCGGGGGTGTGGCCGTATTCGGGATGGCCCGGGGTGCGGCTCCCCCACTGGCGAAACCGCTTCAGCTCATCCAGGGGAAGGTCGAAGCCGAAGAGGTGGAGCAGGCCGTAGAGGAGCATGGAGCCGTGTCCCGCCGAGAGGATGAACCGGTCCCTCCCCGGCCACTCCGGGTCGGCGGGGTCGAAGCGGAGGTGGGAGTGCCAGAGGAGAAAGGCGTAGTCGGCGGCCCCCATGGGCAGCCCCGGGTGACCGGAGGCAGCGGCTTCAACCGCGTCCACCGCCAGCATCCTGAGGGTATCGGCGCCCAGGCGGGCGTCTTCGTTGGTAAGGCTTACCGCGGCCATGATTCCTCCTTGTCGCCATAACGTACTTCTCAAACGCACGCATTCGGGTACACTGTCAGGACCAGGGAGAATCATGCCATGTCCGACAGACACGACCTCATCATCCTCGGCTCAGGCTCCACCGCCTTTGCCGCCGCACTTCGGGCCCACTCCAGGGGTGCCCGGGTGCTCATGGTCGAAAAGAGCGTCCTCGGCGGCACCTGCATCAACTGGGGGTGCGTGCCGAGCAAGACCCTGATCCACGGGGCGCTATTCTATCAGGAGGGGCGGCTCGGGGCAAGGCTCGGCCTCGGAGAGTGCGGAGACACCGTCGATCCGGCCCCCCTCATGGCCCGCAAGGAAGAGGTAGTAAAGCATCTGCGCACCACCAGGTACCTGGATCTGCTCCGGGATACGCCGGGTCTGGAGCTGGCCAAGGGGACCGGCCGATTCCTGGGCCCCGGCCGGCTGGAAGTGGTGGACCGGGTCTACCGCTGCGACCGTTTCCTCGTGGCCGTCGGCGGCACGCCCCGCATCCCGAAGATACCGGGCCTGGAATCCACCCCGTTTCTCACCAGCCGGGGCGCGCTCCTGCTGAAACGCTTTCCGGCGTCTCTCATCATCATCGGCGGCGGGGTCATCGCCGTGGAGCTGGGGCAGATGTTCCAACGCTTGGGCACCCGGGTGACCATCCTCGAGCACGGGCCGCGCATCCTCGCCCCCGTGGAGCCCGAACCGGCCCTGGCGATACGGAACGTCCTCAGGGACGAAGGAATGGAGATCGTCTGCCGTTCGCCGGTCTGCGCGGTGTCGGGAGACGGCTCCGCAGTGAGCGTTGAGGTCGAGCGCGAGGACGGACGCCGGACCTATACGGCGGAACAGCTCCTCCTGGCGGCGGGGACCGCACCGGCCACCCGCGGCATTGGCCTGGAACTGGCCGGCGTGGAAACCGACAGCCGTGGGTTCGTCAGGGTGGACGAACGGATGAGGACCGCGGCTCCGGGCATCTGGGCCGCCGGCGACTGCATCGGAGGAATGATGATCGCCACGGTGGGGGCGCGGGAGGGAATCATCGCCGTGGACGACATGTTCGCCACCGGCTGCGGCTGCGCCATGGACCACCTGAGCGTGCCCATGGCCATCTTTACCGACCCGGAGGTGGGGGCCGTCGGCTACACCGAACAGGGTGCCCGGGACGCCGGACTCGATCCGATCGTGAGCATTCTCCCCGTGTCGGCCATTCCCAAGGCCCATGTGACCGGGCATACGGCAGGCGTCATCAAACTGGTGGCGGAGCGGGCCACTGGACGGCTGCTGGGGGCGCACCTGGCCTGCCACCGGGGGGCCGAGCTCATCAACGAGGCAGCGCTGGCCATCCGGCTGAGGGCTACGTTCGACGATCTGGCAAACGCCTTGCACGTCTACCCTTCAATAGGAGAGGGACTGCGGCTCTGCGCCCAGGGATTCACGAGGGATGTCAGCAAGTTGTCGTGCTGTGCGGAGTGATGGACCATGGAACCGGGCGGGATCTACGCAAAAAATGTTCAGCTTGACCGGGAATTGTCACAGCGGCTGCACGGGGCGCTCACCTGCGGCAGGGAGGAACTCTTCCAGGTCGTGGCCGACCCCGCGCCCGAGGTGATCCGGGCAGCCCTGCGCAACCCGGCCCTGGACGAAAACCATCTTCTGGTACTGCTGGGGCGGCGGGACCTGGGCGAGGATCTCGTTGCAGCCATCGGCCGCCACGATGCGGTGGCCGAGAGCCACAAGCTGAAGGCGGCCCTGGTGCGCAACCCCGCCACCCCGGCCCAGTTGGTCATGGCCCTGCTGCCCCACCTCTATCTGTTCGAGCTGGTGGACCTCTGCCTTCTCGCCGGCGTGACCCCGGACCAGCGCGTCGCGGCCGAGCGCGCTGTCATCCAGCGTCTCTCCACCACCCCCCTGGGCAACAAGATCACCCTTGCCCGGCGCGCCACCGCATCGATTCTGGACGCCCTGCTCAAGGAGGGCGATATGCGGGTGGTGGAGTCGTGCCTCACGAACCCCCGCCTCAAGGAAGGGTCGGTCTTTCAACTGGTTTCCAGCTCCCGCGCCACCGGCGACGTCATCGCTGCCGTGGCACGCCACCAGTGCTGGAGCAACCGCCCCAACCTGAAGGCGGCCATGCTCAAAAACCCCAACACCCCCACCTCCCTGTTCAGCACCCTCCTCGCGTCCGCCTCGACCATGGAGGTCAGGAATCTGGCCGCCTCGGGGCGCCTGGGCGCCGAGCGCAAGCGCCTGGCAAGCCAGGAACTCAAGCGGCGGGGCTGCTGACCGCCCTATTCATACCACCGCCGCACGACAAAGGTCTTCTCCCCCTGCCCGTCCGCGTCCCTGAACCGGTCCGACGGCGCCCGCCCCTTCATTACCTCGGCCAGCACCTCCCCCAGGGGCCGGACCGCCACGCCGTCCCGCACCCCCGGCACCGGGCCGAGGCGGCTCTCGATGGTCCGTTCCCGGTCCAGCACGATGATCACGTGCCCCTTCCAGACGATCAGGTCCAGGGGCTCCAGCCGGCGGCGGATGGCCGCGGCGGAAAGGCCGGCAATGGGGACGCCCCGGCCGAAGCCGGTGAGCTCGCTCGTGTTCCGGGGAGTGACGCCGTTGGTGGCCTCGTAGAGAAGCCCCGAGCAGTCGAGCCCCTGGAGCCGCCAGCGGCGGTTCGTTTCGGCGGGGAGCCTGCCCGGTGGATGAAAGAAATCCACCATGGCCGGCACCCCGGCGCGCACATTGCCCCCCCAGACGTAACGGCTTCCCCTGGCAGCCAGAAGGCGGGCGATGATCTCGTCGCGGGAAGGGAGCGTCCGGGACCGCGGCGGCGGTTCCTCATCCGTGAGCCGGACGAAACGGTCATCCACGAAATAACCCGTGGCCGATGGATAGGAATAGTCGTCGGTGGTCACCCGGTGGACCACTGATGCGCCGTTTCGGACTGTCTCGTGGACCACGAACACCGTCCCCGGCAGGGCGATGAATTCCAGCTCCCGGATCTGGCCCTGTCGGTCCGTACGCAGGGTCGAGCCGTCCCTGCCGCCGAAGATGCCGGGGAAATCGAGAGTATTGAGGACCGGGGCCGGCAGCACCGCCACAGCGTAATGCTTCGCACCGCCCGCCCGGGCGACGAAGGTCATCATCAGAAAAACGGCCGCAGTTGCGGCCAGAAAGCATCTCTTCACACATCTCCCTTCTTCAAAAAATACACGAGGTAACGCATTAACCACAGAGAGTTCGGAGGGCCAGGGGGAGGATCAACAATCCGTGCTATCAGTGCGCACCCTCACCACCGCAGCTCCCCTCACGCAACCTCAGCCCCCCTGACACACCAAAAAGCAATCAGCCGCAGAGTTTATCCGCGATATCCGTGAACCCTGCGGCAGAAACGCCGTTTATGGATTCACTTGAGAAAATACTGATGTACCGCTGCCCCGGCCAGCCACACGCCGAAACTGGCCGCCAGGACAACCGGCAGCGGGAGATGCCGCCGGAAAAGGACATATGCCGCCACAAAGAAGAGGATGGTTGGGATGATCCCCCAGAGAACTCCCCTGGTGTACCCCTCCATGAGCCGGTAGTCCCCCGGCGATTCGGACCAGAGCCAGAGGAGCACCAGCAGGCTCGTGAGGGGCATGGTGGCAATGAGGCCGCCAAGGGTGGGGAACCGCTTGCCGATCCTGGCGCAGGCAATGATGATGGCAAGGCTGATGAGGGCTTTTACGAGGGTTTGCACCGTTGCCCCCTACTCATCCACCACCACGCTCACGATCCCCCGCAGGTCTCCCGCCGCGAAGCCGGTGGCCCGGTCGCCGGGGTAGCGCGCCTGCAGATGCGTCTTCACCTCGGGAGGGATCGAGTCTTCGGCACCGTGGCAGACGAGGCAGCCGGGTTGCACGAGGATCGGCTTCACGTAGCGCAGGATCTGCTTGCCCCCCACCCGGGCCGGCACGATCATCTCCCCCGGCAGGCTCCCCTGTTCCTTCATGGCGGCCAACCGCTCAAGGGCGCTGCGCTCGAAGGGGTCGGGACTGTTGGCCGGGTTTCTGATCCTGAGCGATGTCCGCCTGATGGACAGATGTTCGGTCCGCGCCAGTTCCGCCGTCAGTTTCTGGGCCTCAGCGAAGCAGACCTTCACCGCCTCTGCCGGTCCCTTCTCCTTCATCACGGTCATGACCCGCTCCCGCAGGGTGGCGGAAAGCCGGTCAGCGGCCATCCGGGCACGGGCGACCGCGTCGCCTTCGGCACCAAAGGCCGGGAGCGTACCGACCAGCGTCGCAAACAGGCAGGTGGCGAGCATGCGTTTCATCTGGTTCCTCCCGAACACGTGGCTCAGGCCTTGAGGATTGCCTCAACCAAGTCGAACAAGGGACCGGGCCAGACACCGAGGGCCAGGATGGCGACGGTCACGGTGCCGAGGCAGACCGCCTCCGCCGGGGTGGGGAGCGGGCCCGGGGCAGCCTCCTCAGCCGGTTTCATGTAGAGGTTCACCACCACCCGCAGGTAGTAGTAGGCCGACGCCGCTGCCGTGAGGATGCCGATGATCGCCAGGGGCGTCTCCCCTGCCCTGAGGGCCGCGAAAAAGATGGCGAACTTGCCGGCAAAGCCCACGGTGGGGGGAATTCCCGCCAGGGCAAACATGGCCACCGCCAGTACCACCCCCTGGAAGGGCTGCCGGTAGCCGATCCCCCGGAGCTCATCCACCTGCTCCAGCGGTCTTTCCTGTTCCAGGGAGGCCAGTGCGCCGAAGGCCGCCAGGCTCATGACCCCATAGGCAACGGCATAGAAGGCCGCTGCCTCGTAGCCCCGTCCACCCGAGAGAAGCGCCAGGGCCACGTACCCCATCTGGGCCACGGAGGAGTAGGCGAGCATCCGCTTCACATTGGGCTGGAGCAGGGCTGCCAGGTTCCCCACGGCCATGGAGAGGAGCGCCAGTCCCCAGAGGGGCGCCCGCAGGGGACCGATTCCCCCCAGGGGGGGCAGGATCAGCAGGAACAGGGCAATGGCCGCGCCCTTGGAACCGGCTGCCAGGAAGGCGGTCACCGGCGTTGGCCCCCCCTGGTAGACGTCCGGGGTCCAGAGGTGGGCCGGGGCCAGCGACACCTTGAAGGCGAGCCCTGCCAGGAGGAGCCCCCATCCCGCCAGGGCGATCCCGCCGCCCGCGGCCGAAGCGGCAACGGCCCGCCCGATCTCCAGGGAGCCGGTGGCACCATAGAGGAGCGCGATGCCGAAGGCCACGAATGCGGCGGACACGGCCCCCATGAGGAGATACTTGAGCCCCGCTTCCCCTGATGCCGGCCGGTTGCGATCGTAGGCCACCAGGATGTAGAAGGCGAAGGTCAGGGCCTCCAGCCCCAGAAAGAGGGTCAGGAAGTTGGCCGCGCTCGCCACCACCCCCATGCCGAAGGCGCCGAACAGGATCGTGGCCGGATACTCCTCTCCCTCCAATCCCTGGCGGTCGGCGTGGTCATGGGCAAGGAGCAGGGACAGGAGCGCGGTCACCGCGAAAAGCACCACAAACGACCGGGCAAACGGCGTGAACGCCACCCCCAGGGTCGGCGCCAGGGGCCGGGGGGGTGTCTGCAGAGCCCAGAGGGCCGCACCGGCGCAGACCGCCACCCCGATGGCGGTCCCGTACCGTCCCGGCACGATCGCACCCAGGATAAGCACGAGGACGCTCCCGCAGGCGAGGAGCAGAAGCGGCATGATGGTCCAGAGATCGGCGATGGTCACGGTGCCACCCCCGTCAGCAGCGCCACCGGCACCTTGAGGATATCCAGGAGCGGTTTCGGATGGACTCCGATGTAGAGGTCGATTACGGCCAGTACGGCCAGCACCGCCCCCTCGCGCAGGGTCAGGTCGGGCAGGCGCAGGGGTTGCCGTTCCGTCTGGAAGAGAACCTCCTGCACGAGTCGCACGGTGTAGATGAGCGGCAGCACGATACCGAGGAAGGCGATCGCGCCGGCTGCCGGCGTGGTCCGGAAGACTCCCACCAGGATCAGGAACTCTCCCACGAAGTTGTTGAGCCCCGGCAGCCCCGCCGAAGCCATGGCGAAGAAGAGGAAGAAAAAGGAGAAGACCGGCATCGTGCCCCAGAGTCCGCCGAACGCCGCCACCTCCCGGGTGTGGGCGCGCTCGTCCAGCATCCCCACCAGGGCGAAGAGAGCGGCGGTGGTGAAGCCGTGGTTCACCATCTGGAGAATGGAGCCCGACAGGGCCACCGGCCCCCAGGAGGCGATCCCGAGGGCGACGAACCCCATGTGTCCCACGCTGGAGTAGGCCACCATCCGCTTCATGTCCTCCTGGGCGTAGGCGATCCACGAGGCGTAGAGGATGCCGATGATTGCCAGCACGTAGAGGAGCGGCGCGAATCCTTTGGCCGCCTCGGGAAAGAGCGGGTAGCCGAAGCGGACCAGGCCGTAGGCCCCGGTCTTCAGAAGCAGCGCCGCCAGGATCACGCTGCCGGCCGTGGGGGCGTCGGTGTGGGCGTCCGGGAGCCAGGTGTGTACCGGAAACAGCGGAAACTTGATGGCAAAGGCCAGCAGAAACGCCCCGAAAAGCCACGGCGCCGCGGCATGGGCAATGGGGGCCTTGGCCAGGAGCGGCAGGGCAAAGGTGAAGGTGCCGGTGGCGTCGCCATGAATGAGGTAGACCCCGATGATGGCCAGCAGCATCAGGAGCGAGCCCACCAGGGTATAGAGGAAGAACTTCACTGCCGAGTAGATGCGGCGGCCGTGTCCCCAGATGCCGATCAGGAAGAACATGGGGATCAGCATCACTTCCCAGAAGAGGTAGAAGAGGACCAGGTCAAGGGCGAGGAATACCCCCATGATCCCGCTCTCCATGAGAAGAATCAGGAAGTAGTGGAGCGTGGCCCGCTCGGTGATGCCACGCCACGAAACGAGCATCGCCACCACCGTGGTGAAGGCGGTGAGCACCACCATGAGGAGGCTGATCCCGTCCATCCCCAGCAGGTACCGGATGCCGAACCGCTCGATCCAGGCGGCGTCTTCCCAGAGAAAATACCCTGCCGCGGCACCCGGCGCCGGCGGCATTCCCGAAGCGGCGAGGAGCCAGCCGGCCAGGGCCAGTTCCGCCACGGCAACCCCCAGGGCGAGGGGGCGAGCCCACTCCGGACGGTTCCAGACCGGCGCCAGACAGAGGCCCCCGGCCAGGGGGAGAAGAATCAGGAGGGTGAGGATGGGGTAGGAAGTCATGAGATCCACCCCCATGCGAGCCACCCCAGAATCAGCGCCAGCCCCGCCGCGAAGCTGAGGAGATAGACTGACACCCGCCCGCAGCTCCAGCGGCCGAATCCCTGGCCGGCCGTGCCGATACCGTCGGCCAGGCGGTCGAGGGAATCGTCGATCACCCCTTCGTCCACCCGGCGCCAGAGGAAGGAGGCGATGGCTTCATAGGGGCGGATGAAGAGGATGCGGTAGAGATGGTCCGCATACCAGCCGTTCAGGAGAAAGGCGGCGATCCCCCGGGGTTCCTCGGCCGCCGCCTCGATCCTGGCCCCGCGCCGCAGGCCCCCGTAGCGGTGGTGGGCAATTGCAAGTCCGGTGAAGGCCACGAGGGCCGCTATTGCCTCAACGGCCATCTCCTCCCCGTGGGAGAGGTGGGCGGCCCCTTCGGTGAGGGCCGTGGCCAGGAAGCGGCCGAGCCAGCCGTCGGCCAGAAACGCGGGGAGGTGGATGAACCCACCGATGAGCCCCAGGATCGCCAGGGGAAGGAGCATCAGGTCCATGATCCGCGGATTACGGTGAATCTCCGTTGCCCCATCGCCCCCGAAAACCAGATAGACCAGCCGGAAGGTGTAGAAGGAGGTGAGAAGCGCCGCCAGGAGCCCCAGGACGAAGAGTCCGCCGTAGAGCGCCCCCCCCTTGGCCCAGACCGCGGCCAGGATGGCATCCTTGCTGAAGAAGCCGCCGGTGGGGGGAAGCCCGGCCAGGCACGCGGCCCCGGCCAGAAAGGCCCAGAAGGTCACGGGCAGGCTCCGGCGCAGGCCTCCCATTCTGAAGATGTCCTGCTCGTGGTGGAGGGCCGCGATGACGCAGCCGGCCCCCAGGAACAAGAGCGCCTTGAAGAAGGCATGCACCAGCAGGTGGAAGGTGGCGGCAGTGACGGCGCCGGCACCGACCCCGAGCATCATGTAGCCGATCTGGCTGATGGTGGAGTAGGCCAGCACCCGCTTGAAGTCCCGCTGGACCAGGGCGCAGGTGGCACCGTAGAAGGCCGTGACGGCTCCGGTGACGGCCACGGCGGCCATGACCGCGGGAGCCCCGCTGAAGAGGGGCGACATCCGGGCCATGAGGTAGACCCCGGCGGTGACCATGGTGGCGGCGTGGATCAGGGCCGAGACCGGAGTCGGGCCGGCCATGGCGTCGGGAAGCCAGATCATCAGGGGAACCTGGGCCGACTTACCCATGGCCCCGGCCAGGAACAGGAGCCCCAGCGCCGTGATGACCCCCACGGGCATCAGGAACCCCATCTGGTTGATCTGGGTGATGGAGGCCGTCTGGAAGAGCTGGAAGCACCAGACAATGCCGATGCCGAGGGCCGTATCGCCGATCCGGGTGGTGATGAAGGCCTTGCGACCGGCAGTGGCGTTTTTCGGGTCGGAGTACCAGAAGCCGATGAGGGCGTAGGAGCAGAAGCCGACCCCCTCCCACCCCAGGTAGAGGAGCGGCAGGTTCTCCGCCAGGATCAGGACCAGCATGGCAAAGACGAAGAGGTTCAGCAGTGCGAAGAACCGGGCCGGACTCTCCTCCCCCGCCATATACCCCACGGCGTAGAGGTGGATCAGGCCGCAGACGAAGGTGATCATCACCGCCATCACCAGGGAGAGTGGGTCCAGGTAGAGGGCAATGGGGGCGGTGAAATCGAAATCCGCCAGCCAGGTGGCCAGCAGCACGGTCTCCGGCGCCTCGTAGGCCCCGAAGGCCAGGACCGTGCAGACGAAGGCACCCCAGACCGCGGCACAGGCCAGGGCCTCGCACACCCGGCGGGGGAGCTTCCGCCCCACCAGCGCGTTGAGGGTGCCGCCGAGAAGGGGCAGCAGGAGTATGAGGGAGAGATAGAGCTTCATCCCTGCAGCTCCCTGAACTCATCCGCATCAACCGCCTTCTTCCGCCGGTGGAGGTAGACCACCATGGCCAGGGCCAGGGACACCTCGGCCGAGGTAAGGGCCATGATGATGAGGGAGAAGACCTGCCCGTCCGCCATTCCCCAGCGGGCCGCGCCCCCCACGAAGGCGAGCATGGCGGCGTTGAGCATCACTTCGATACCGATGAGAAGCATGATCAGGTTCATGCGCCAGACCAGGACGCAGACGAGACCCAGGGCGAAGAGGAGGCCGGCCAGGACCAGGACGTGCTCGAAGGGGACGATCACCGCTCCCTCCTTTTGGCCAGGTAGAGCGCTCCCACCAATGCAAAGAGGAGCTGCATGGAGATCACCTCAACTGCCACCCCGTATTTCCCGAAGAGCGCCAGGGCGAATTCCTTCACGCCGATGGCTCGGCCCGCCGCCGATACCGCCTGGGCGCGGGAGACCAGAAGCGTCAGGACCGAGGCCAGAATCACGGCGCCGAGGGCCAGGGCGGGCCACCAGTCGCGGATGCCGGGGCGCCGGGCCCGCTCCGGCTGCCCCAGGTCCAGCATCATGATCACGAACAGGAAGAGGACCATGATGGCGCCGGCGTAGATGATCACCTCGAACACCGCCACCACCGGCGCGCCGAGCGTGAAGAAGATCACCGCCAGGGCGAAGAACGAGGTGACGAGGTAGACGATGGCGTGCACCGCGTGTCTCTCGGTGATGGCAAGGACCGTGGCGATGACGGTCACAGCGGCCAGTATGTAGAAGACAGTTGGTTCCATAAAAAGTCAACATCCGCCACAGAGACGCGAAGATGCAGAAAAAATCGGGAATCGATGCTTGGGGGCCCACAGAGGACCTGATCTTTTCTCCGTGCCTCTGTATCTCCGTGGCAGGTTCTTTGTTGAAATCACGGCATCAATCCCCGCACATCCACCGGCTCCTCCTCCCGCGCCCCCTCACCCCGGGGCTGGGCGACGCCGATGCCGGCGTGGCGGTAGAAGTTGTACTCCAGGTCCTTGCCGCAGCCGTCGATGAGGAGGTCTTCCTTCTCGTAGACCAGCTCCATGATGTCCCGCTCGCAGATCTCGTAGTCGGGGGTCATCTGGATGGCCAGGGTCGGGCAGGCCTCGGCGCAGAGGCCGCAGAAGATGCAGCGGGAGAAGTTGATCCGGAACCACCGGGCGTAGCGGCGTCCCTCCTCTCCTTCGGCCGCTTCCATGGAGATGCAGTCCACGGGACAGGCAGCGGAGCAAAGGTAGCAGGCCACGCAGCGCTCGCCGCCGTCCGGGTCGCGGGTGAGTACGATCCGCGCCCGGTAGCGGGGCGCCGGCGTCCGCTTCACCTCCGGATACTCCACGGTCACCGGCCTGCGGAAGATATGCTTCCAGGTCACGAAAAGCCCGGTGGCGATGGCTTTGAAATCGGTCAGTATGGGCATGGTTCACGGGAGTGGAGGGACTCCGCCGGAGTCCCTCCACTGGTTCACGCGGCGGTCAGGCGGTGCCCGACTTGGCCCGCTGCGCCTTTTTGATCAGGTCCAGAGTGTCAGGGTGTCCGTTCGCTTCCGCATAGGTCAGGGCCGTATTGCCCAGCTTCATCTTGGCCAGGGGGTCTGCACCGGCCGTCAGCAGGTCTTCCACGCATTCGTTGCATCCGTAATTCGCAGCCAGCATGAGGGGGGTGTGCCATTCGAGATCCCGCGGGTCCACCTGCGCGCCCGCCTCAAGCAGCGCCCGGATGGCTGCCGCCTGACCGTTGGCCGCCGCGTAGTGGAGGGCGGTCTTGCCCTTCTCGCTCTTGGCCTCCAGGTCGGCACCGCGGCCGATGAGATCCCTGATCGCATCCACCTCCCCTGCCTTCGCCGCGTCGATGAGCGGCGTATGCCCGTGCTTGTCCTTGGTATTCACGTTCTCAACCATGACACGTCCTCCTTTGCTTCGTTGCGTGTTGGATTCTCTTCTGCGGAACGATGACCAGTGTGCGAGTGTCAGACCGTGATGCGGTTGTGCGTGGTGCGAACGTTCTCTCCCCCCTTTCTCTCGATGGTGTTTGTCTCTCCGTTACACGAACATCAGTACCCATCCGGTGATCAGGATGTTGAGCAGGGCCAGCGGCGTCAGCACCTTCCATCCCAGGTGCATGAGCTGATCGTAGCGCAGCCGCGGCAGGGTTCCCCGCATCCAGATGAAAAAGAAGGCGAAGGCAAGTGTCTTCACCGAAAACCAGACAAAGGGAGGCAGCAGCGGCCCCTGCCAGCCGCCCAGAAAAAAGGTGGTTGCCAAACCGCCCAGGACGATGATGTTGATGTACTCGCCCACGAAAAAGAGACCGAAACGCATCCCCGAGTACTCGGTATGGAACCCCGCCACCAGCTCTCCCTCCGCCTCGGGTATGTCGAAGGGGATCCGCTTGCATTCGGCTGCGATGCTGATGAGAAAGATCAGGAAAGCAACGGGCTGGTAGGCGATGAACCAGACCCCCTCCTGGGCCGCCACGATGTCCGACAGCCGGAGCGACCCGGCCAGCATCACCGTGGGCACCAGCGACAGCCCCATGGAGAGCTCGTAGGAGATGAGCTGGGCCAGCCCCCGGATGGAGCCCAGGAGCGCGTACTTGGAGTTGGACGCCCAGCCCCCCAGGGCCACACCATACACCGCAATGGAGGAGAGCGCCAAGAAGAAGAGGAGCCCCACATTCAGATCCGCCACCTGGAGCGGGATCTCCCGGCCGAGGATCGTGACCGGCGCCCCGAAGGGAATCACCGCAAAGGTGAGGATGGCCGGGACGGCCGCCATGGCCGGGGCCAGATAGAAGAGCCACTTGTCGGCCCCGGCGGGGCGGAAATCCTCCTTGGTCAGGAGCTTGATGAGATCCGCCAGGGGCTGCAGCAGGCCGAAGGGCCCCACCCGGTTCGGTCCCTTGCGGTCCTGGATCCAGGCCAGGAGCCGCCGCTCGGCGAACACCAGGTAGGCCGCCAGGGTCAGCACCACGAAGAAGATCAGGGCGATCTTGGCCCCGTGGATGACTATGTCGATGGTGGTTTCGGTCATGATTCCCCGCCGGGTTCCGGCAGCGTAAAGTAGAACGTGGCGCCGGCGCCGGGCGTTCCCTCCGCCCAGATGCGCCCCCCGTAGCGGTCGATGATCCGCTTGACCGTGGCGAGGCCGATGCCGGTCCCCTCGAATGTGCGCGCGTCGTGGAGGCGCTCGAAGGGCTCAAAGAGCTTGTCTTTATGGACCATGTCGAAACCGACGCCGTTGTCGCGGATAAAGTAGAACCTCTCTCCTTCCCCCTCGCAACGGCCGAATTCGATAACTGCATTCTCCTTTGGGGCCGTATATTTCCAGGCGTTTCTCATCAGGTTCTCCAGCGCCGCCCGCAGCAACCCCGGGTCCCCCTCGGCAGTGAGTCCGTCGGCGATGATAAATTCCACCGTCCGTCCGGGCTCACCGTCACTCAACTCACGGGCGATGCTCCGCGCCAGGCGGCTCAAGTTCACCGCCTCGCGGACGGCCTCACCCTTCACGCTCCGGGAAAACCTGAGGAGATCGTCTATCAACTGTTCCATCTGCGTTGCCAGCCGGATCATGCGGATGAGGATGTCCCGCCCCGCCCCCTCCAGGCGGTCGGCGTAGTCCTCATAGAGGATGCGGCTGTACCCGTCCAGCCTCCGGAGCGGGCCGCGCAGGTCGTGGGAAACCGAAAAGCCGAATGCCTCAAGTTCGCGATTGGCGGTTTCCAGGGCCTCGGTGCGCTCCCGCACGCGCTGCTCCAAATCCGCGTAGACCCGCACATTTTCCATGGCCACCGACGTCGTGTCGGCAAGGGCCTGAATGACACTGATCTCCTGATCGGAGGGGCGATGGCGCCGGGCCCAGTAGGTGCCGATGGCGCCGATGGGGTCCTCCCCCCGGATGGGGACCATGGCAAGGCTCTGCACGAACGTGGGGCGATAGGCCTCGACGGGTATCCGCTCATCCTGGTAGATATCCTCAATGACCGCCGCCTGCCGGTTGAGCATGACCCACCCGCTGATGCAGTGCTCAAGGGGGAACCGGAGCCCCTTCCAGAGCGGGGCGATGGCATCCTCGTCCGCATAGAAGCAGTTACCGTTTTCCCGCAGGACAAAGGTGGCTCCGTCGGCGTTCACCAACTCCCGGGCGGCGGTCCGGACCACCGCCGTAATCTCGTCGAGGCTGCGGGCCCGGGAAAGCTCCTGCACAACGCGGACGAGCCGCTCCATGAGCCCGCCAAGCCGCCGGTTCTCCTCCTGGGCCGCCATGCGGTCGGTAATGTCCCGATTGCTCCCCCGACGGCCGAGGAACGTCCCGGAGCCATCGTGCACCGGCTGGCAGTGATGGCTGATCCAGCGCACCTCACCATCACGGTTTATGATGCGGAAGTCGATGGGGCAGACCCCTGCCCGGTTCGCCAGGGCGCCCGCCAGATGGTCCTCCACGAGCTTCCGGTCGTCGGGATGGACAATCCGCCGCAGAAGCCCCGAATCATTCATGAACTCATCGGGGCGGTGCCCGGTGATCCGCTCGCAGGCCGGGGAGACATAGCGGCAGACCCCCTCGGGGTCGAGCCAGAACTCCCAATCGGCTGCGAAATCGAGCAGCAGTCTGCAGATGTGTTCGTTCTCCATCGGCGTCCTCAATGGTGTGACGCATTGCCAGGGGATGGCGCCCGAGTGCATGCGCCGCCGCGCCGGGTTGTCTCTCCCATGCGGTCATGACGGCTGAACATGCCATTCACAGTGAACGGGTATTCCCAGGCGCCTGTCCGCTTTGCAATGCCCGTTTCGCCTCAACTATGCCTTTTTCACAAATTCCGACTTCAACTGTATGGCACCGACGCCGTCGATCTTGCAGTCGATGTCGTGGTCCCCCTCCACGAGCCGGATGTTCCGCACCTTGGTTCCGACCTTGACAACCGAGGACGAGCCTTTGATCTTCAGATCCTTGATCACCGTGACGGAGTCGCCGTCACTGAGCACGTTGCCGAAGGCATCGCGCACGACGCGCCGCTCTTCCGGGCTCTCTCCCGAAGCCTCAATTGGCCATTCATGGGCGCATTCGGGGCAGACGTACATGGCGCCGTCTTCGTAGGTGTATTCCGAACTGCATTGGGGGCATGCGGGTAACCTGCTCATGATGCTCCTTTTTCTGGTTTAGTAGTGGATTCTGCCTTCCTGCCGCTCTCCCTGAGGACGCGGCACAACGCGGAAAGTTCAAGGGCACGACGCAGGCGCTCGCCCGGCGTGAGGGATTGCGCTGATTCGCCGGGCTGTTTCTTCCGTGCTTTCATTGTTGCTGAAAGCGACATTTAAAACTCCCACAGCATCACCCCTTCCCCCTCCGGGTCAAGGCCCCGCAGCCGCTCCCATCGCCCAACAAAGGGCTCAGTAACCGCGTCTCCCCCACAGCGCTCAATGAGCTCGGCCACGAACCGCCAGGCAGGGCGGAGCTCCCCGCCGGGGGAGACGCTCCGGTGCACCCGCGGCGGATGGAGCGGCGCGGGCTTGTCGGGGGAGGCGTGGTAGCGGGCCGGGAGCCCCCGGATCGGAAGGCCGGATGCCATGACCTTCCGGAACCGCTGGGCGCGCCCTTCAAAGGTGACGTAGGTGCCGTCAGTCTCCACCCAGGCGGCGGTGGGAAGAACGATCTGGGCACGCCGGACCGTTTCCGTCGGGAGCCAGTCGGCGGCCACCACGAACGGCACGCCGGCCAGGAGCGCCTCGGGGATGTCGGCCTCCACGGCGATGATCCCCTTCACTCTTCCCGAGGCAACGGCCTCGGCCAGGGCAACCGCTCCGTGCTCCTTCATCAGAAGCCCCGCCCCAAAGGCGTTGGGGCCGGGAAAGAGGTACGCGATTTTGGCATCAGTATGGGCAAGTGACTCAGTGGCTGCGGGAGGATTGTTCCTGGTGCCGCAGATGACCACGGCCCTCTCGAATATCGCCAGGGGCACCTCTTCAATGATGCTGAGCTCGATGGCTTCGATGGAAACGGCCAGGGCCTGCGCCAAGGGCGCATGTTTCCCCACCAGGAAGACCGGCGCGCCGCTGCGCCATGCCTGCCGGACCGCCAGAAGCATCATCGGCCCTTCGTCCCGGAGGTCCGATTCGAGGATGACAACGCAGTCGGCCTTGCGTACGTCCGCCATGGATGCCGTCCTGCCGTCGGCAAGGAGGGAAACGGCGGCGGCTACCCGCTCCCCTTCGTCCCGCCCGGCAAAGTAACAAAGGTACTCCGTTCCGATGAGCCCGGCCAGCCGTGCCAGAAGGACACTCCCCTCCAGCGGGAGGCGGGGCGAGCCGATCAGGGCCAGGCGGCCGGGGCCGTAGAGCTCCATGAACTCTTCGATCCGCAGCATGGTGGCGTCGAGGGCCGCGGCCCATGAAACCTCTTCCCCGTCAACCAGCGGCACCCTCGGCCGCGCCGGATCGTTCACGGCGGCATTGGAGAACCGTCCCCGGTCGCAGATGAAGTGGCCGTTCACGGCGGGGTTCTCCCGGGCCATGGTCTTGAGCAGCTCCCGGTAGCGGGCCGCCGGCACGGTGTTGCAGCCGAGGGAGCAGTGGGGGCAGACCGAGGGGGCCATCTCGTAGTCCCAGTAGCGGGCCCGGAACCGGGCGGTCTTGTCGGTGAAGACCCCGGTGGGGCAGATGTCGACGAGATTTCCCGAGAAGGGGGATTCGAGCGTTCCCTCCTGGAACCGGCCGTAGTAGACCCGCCGGGCGCTCCCCATGACCCCGAAGTCGCTGCCGCCGGCATATTCCTGGTAGAAGCGGACGCACCGGTAGCACTGGATGCAGCGGTTCATCTCGTGCTGGATGTGCGGCCCCAGATCCTGGTTCACGTGGGTCCGTTTTTTCCCCTCGAAGCGGCGGATGCCGTGGCCGCCGGCCACGGTGTAGTCCTGGAGGAGGCACTCGCCCCCCTCGTCGCAGACCGGGCAGTCGTGGGGGTGATTCATCATCAGCCACTCGATGACCAGGCTCCGCATCTTCAGGGCCTCGGGGTCGGTGGTGGAGACCACCATGCCGTCCTGGGCCGGGAGCATGCACGACATCTGGATCCCCTTCACCGGCCCGTCCAGCAGCTTCACGGCGCAGAGCCGGCAGGCCCCCACGCTGCCGAGGGCCGGGTGGTAGCAGAAGTGCGGAATCCAGATTCCCGCAGTCTTGGCCGCCTCCAGCACGCTGGTGCCGGGAGGGACTTCGACCGGTATGTGATCGATGGTCAGTTTGGGCATGGTTTCAGGTTACAGGATAATCACCCGTGGTTGTTCCCCCTTGTCGTACTGGAGCGCCGTGACGAGGCTTCCCCAGCCAAGGGTGAGGATGATGCCGATACCGAGGAGAAGTGCCCCAACGGCCATGAAGATGCTCCCCACGAGTACCGCCAGAATCCAGCCGGCCAGGTCCCCCCTGATGGTTTCGAGGCTCCACCGGAAGGCGTCCATGAACTTCATCCGCCGGTCAATAATGCCGTACATGCCGGGCGCGACCACCACCGACAGGATGAACCCCGCCACCTGGCCGATGACCGGCACGTGGTTCAGGGCGAACATGGCCACGACCACGAGCAGGAGGTAGACGAAGAGGTCGCCGAAGCAGTCCCAGGCCCGGAAGATGTCCCCCGGCTCCGCCTTTCCCCCGCGGGCCACCTTGAGTACCGCCCGGGTGTAGCCGGCCAGAAACCCGATGTTGGCCACGGGAATCCACGCCACCAGGGCGAAAACCAGGGAGAGTACGAGGAGATTGCCGAAGTTCCCTGTCCAGAGCCTCGTGGCCCGGGTTACGAGACCGCCGATATCGTCAGCCGGTGCCGTCATACCTTTCCTCCGAAGGGGCAGCGCCCCAGCACGATGTGTTCACGGATCTCGTCCTCGAAGAGCCGCAGGAGCCCCTCGACCGGCCCCATGGCACCGGGCGCCAGGGGACAGAACGCGTAGTTCAGGTACTGCACGTGCTCCCGGAGAATGGCGATATGCTCCTCCCGCCCGGCGCCCGCCTCGATCCGGGCCAGGACGTCCTTCACGAAGGGGAGCCCCTCCCGGCAGGGGGTACACCAGCCGCACGACTCCCGGGCATAGAAGGACACCAGGTTCAGGGTTGCCGCCACCATGCAGGTGTTCCGGTCGAAGACCACGATGCCGCCGGTGCCGAGCCGGGAGCCCGCCCTTGCCACTGCGTCGAAGTCCATGGGAACGTTCCAGTGCTCCCGGGTAAAGAACGGCGTGGACGCCCCGCCGGGGATGCACGCCTTGAACTCCCGCCCCGGCAGCATGCCGCCGCAGGGTCCGTCGATGATCTCGCCCAGGCTCATCCCCAGGGGAAGCTCGAAGCAGGCGGCGTTGTTCACATGTCCGCTCACGCAGAAGAGCTTGGTGCCGGCTGCCTCGGGAATTGTCGCCAACCCCTTGAACCAGGCGGCGCCGCCCGCCACAATGGCCGGGATATTGGCCAGGGTCTCCACGTTGTTCACCACCGTGGGACGCCCCCAGAGCCCCTTCACCGCCGGGAAGGGGGGTTTGCTCCGCGGGTTGGCCCGTCTCCCCTCCAGCGCGTTCATGAGGGCCGTCTCCTCGCCGCAGATGTAGCGGCCGGCGGACTGGTGGACGTCCAGTTCCAGGGAGAAACCGGAGCCGAGGATGTTCTTCCCCAGCAGGCCCGCGTCCTTTGCCTCGGCAATGGCGCGCCGGCAGTTCTCCGCCGCCTCTTCGTAGCCCCGGCGGATGAAGATGAAGGCGTGGGCCACGCCGATGGCGTAGGCGGCCAGGGTCATCCCCTCCACCAGGGAATAGGGGTTCGCCTCCAGGAGTATCCGGTCCTTGTAGGTGCCCGGCTCCATCTCGTCGCAGTTGCAGATGAGATAGCGGGGGCCGGGGATGTCCCGCGGCACGAAGGACCACTTCTTCCCGGTGGGGAACCCGGCCCCGCCCCGGCCCCGCAGGTTGGCGTCGATCACCACCTGCTGGACATCGTTGGGCGACATGCCGGAAAGGGCCTTCTCCAGGGCCGCGAAGCCCCCCTCGGCCCGGTACTCGGCAAAGGTCACGCACCGGCCGGGACGGTTATGTCGGAAGAGAACCTGTTCCATTAAACCCTTTGTTCACCCACCTGCTTCGCCCCCCCTGTTTCGCTCACGCTCGCTTCCCCCTACAGGGTGGGGGGGGATTGAGGGGGGTCTTATTGCTCAACAAGAATGTCCTTCAACACCACCGCGTTGTTGTGCTTTTCATCCTTTGCCGCGAACAGGAGCGTCACCGTCCCGCCGGCCGCCAGCTTCCGGAGTCCATCCAGGAGTTCCGCCTTCGCGTCCAGCTCCCGCCGGTAGCGCTCCCGGAACTCGTCCCACCGGGCCGGGTCGTGGCCGAACCACTGCCGCAACCCGTCGCTGGGGGCGACCTCCTTCAGCCACTCATCGATGCGTGCCTTGTCTTTCGTGATGCCCCGGGGCCAGAGCCGGTCCACCAGGATGCGTTTTCCATCCTCCGGCGTCGGCTCGTCGTAGACCCGCTTGATTCTGATCATGATTTCACTCCTCCCTGGCGGAAAGAACCCGCTGCTCTGCAGCCAGGATTTCTCCGGCCCGCTCCGGTGTCACCCGGCCGTGGAGGGTGTCACCGACCATGAGAGTCGGGGCTTCGCCGCAATTGCCGAGGCAGCAGCAGGGCAGAAGCGTAAAGAGCCCGTCCGCCGTGGTTTGCCCCGTTTCGATGCCGAGCGCCGCTGCCAGGTGCGCCATGAGACTCTCCCCCCCCAGGGCCCAGCAGGAGATGGAGTCGCAGACGTGGATCACCCGCTTTCCCACGGGGCGGCGGTAGATCATCTCGTAGAAGGTGGCCAGCTCCTCCACCTGGAGGGGGGTGAGTCCCAGGAGCTCCGCCGCCTCCCCCACCGCCTCGTCGGTGAGCCAGCCGTAGTGGCGCTGCAGCTCTTTCATCACGTCCACGGCCGCCTCGCGGTTGGTGACGGCGTGGGCGACGCGGGACTGAAGTTCCTTTTTGAGAAGCTCCGGGATCATCGGCGTCACCTGTCCAAATCCGCCAGCACGAAGTCAATGGACCCGATGATGGCCAGGAAATCCGCCACGAGCCACCCCCGGCTCATGAGGGGGAGGGCCTGGATGTGCGGGAAGCTCGGCGTCTTGATCCGCACCCGGTACGGCACGTTGAGGCCGTCGCTCACCACGAAGTAGCCGTTCTCCCCCTTGGGCGCCTCGATGGCGCTGTAGTTCTCCCCCTTTGGCGGCGCCATTCCCCGTGTGGCATTGATGAAATGGTGAATCAGGGATTCGATGTCGTGGAGCGCGTCCCGCTTCTTGGGCAGCACGTAACGGTAGTCGTCGGTGATCCAGCGCCCGGCCGGCATCTCCTTCCAGCACTGTCGGACGATGTGGAGCGACTGGCGGATCTCCTCGATCCGGACCCGGTAGCGGGCCCAGCAATCCCCCCCCTCCTCGGTCGGAACCTCGAAGTGGAAGTGCTGGTAGCCGTTGTAGGGGATCTTCTTCCGCAGGTCCCACTCCACGCCGCAGGCCCGCAGGTTCGGGCCGGTGATTCCCCACTCCAGGGCCTCGTCCCCGGTGATGACGCCCACTCCTTTGAGCCGCGCCTTGAAGATGGGGTTTTCCTTCAGAAGGTCCTCGTACTCCTTGAGCCGGGCCGGCATCCAGTCGAGAAACGCCTTCACCGCCCCGTCCCACCCCTCGGGGAGATCGTCGGCCACGCCGCCGATCCGGAACCAGGAGGGGTGCATCCGGCCGCCGGTGACCATCTCCACGATGTCGAAGATCTTTTCCCGGTCCGTGAAGGTGTAGAAGACCGGGGTCATGGCCCCCACGTCGGCGGCAAAGGTGCCGAGCCAGACCAGGTGGCTGGCGATCCGGAAGAGCTCCGCCAGCATGACCCGGATGGTGATGGCCCGGTCCGGCACGGTGATGCCGCAGAGCCGCTCAACGCTATTCACGTAGGCCAGGTTGTTCTGGACCCCGGCCAGGTAGTCGATCCGGTCAGTGTAGGGGATGAACTGGTTCCAGTGCTGGCGCTCGCCGATCTTTTCGGCACCCCGGTGGTGGTAGCCGATGTCGGTGTCCATGTCCACGATCTCTTCGCCGTCCAGCTTGAGGACGAAGCGGATGATGCCGTGGGTGCCGGGGTGCTGGGGCCCCAGGTTCAGGATCAGGGTTTCTTCGTCAATTCTATCGAAGAAATCAGAGGCCGGCAGGGCCTGATGGCGCCGGGCGTCGTCCGTGGTGTAGGAAGGCATCTCCGTGGCCCGGAAGGGATGATCCTTTCGCAGGGGGTGTCCCTCCCAGTCGGGCGGCATGAGGATGCGGCGCAGGTTCGGGTGGTCGGCGAACCGGATGCCGTACATGTCGAAGGCCTCCCGCTCGTACCAGTCGGCCGCCGGGAAGACGCTTGTCGCGCTCGGGATCTCCGGCGTATCCCCTCGCAGCTCGGCCTTGATCCGCAGATGTCCGGGGATGTGGAAGTTCAGGAGGTGGTAATTGACGGTGAAGTCCGGGAACCGCGATCGCTCCCGGCGGCACGACTCGTCCACGCAGGCCACGTCCTCCAGACGCCGGAAAGGTGCGGCGCTCCGGGTCTTCAGGTGGCGCAGCACGTCCGGCAGCAGCTCCGGCGGGCAGCGGTAGGTGAGCATGTCGGTGGCGTTATCGTCCCGCACCACCCGGTGGCCGAAGACCGTTTCCAGTTCGCCGGCAAGACCGAAGTCGGGGAAGTGGTGCTTCGGGGCCGACGGCCGCCACATCTCGTCGGAGCGGGGCATCGGGAAATCTGGGTGCTGCACCGAGGTCCCCCTGATGGCGATCCCTTCCATGCCGGGTCCCCGGGTGTCGCGGGATTTGGTCACCCCGTCCACCAGCACCGGCCGGGTGGTTCCCTCGCTCCCGCCGGCCAGGTGGAGGACCTTCCTGGCGGGGCGTTCTTCCCGCCTGATTTTTTCCTGGAGCAGCATCAGCCCCTGGAGGAACGCCTCGGGGCGCGGGGGACAGCCGGGAACGTGGACATCTACCGGAATGATCTGGTTCACCCCCTGGACCACGCTGTAGACGTCGTACATACCGCCGGAGTTGGCGCAGCTCCCCATGGAGATGACCCACTTGGGCTCGGCCATCTGCTCGTAGAGCCGGAGGATGGAGGGGGCCATCTTCTTGAAAACGGTGCCGGCAATGACCATCAGGTCCGCCTCCCGGGGGGTGCCCCGGAGCACCTCGGCCCCGAAGCGGGAAACGTCGTAGCGGGAGGTGAAGGAGGTCATCATCTCGACGAAGCAGCAGGAGAGGCCGAAGAACATGGGCCAGAGGGAGTTGGCGCGCCCCCAGTTGATCAGGTCGTCCAGGCGGGCCAGGATGATGTTGTTCTGCGGGACCTCAGTCTCGGACATGGCCCCTCCGTGCACGGGACGGTCCCCAGTCGAGGCCCCCCTTCAGCCAGAGCCAGACGAGGCCGAGAAGGAGGATGACGATGAAGAAGGTGATGTGGACGAGGCCCGGAAGACCCAGCTCGCGCCAGGCCGTGGCCCAGGCGAAGATGAAGGCCGCCTCCACGTCGAAGACGATGAAGAAGATGGCGATGAGGTAGAACGGGACCGGATAGGCGAGCCGGGCCGAACCGGTGGGGATTGCGCCCGATTCGTAGGGGAGTTCCTTGTTGCGGTTGGTGGTCTTGGCGCCGAGCCACCAGGCGGCCAGAAGGAGCATGCCGACCAAGATGGATGCCGCAAGGGTGTAGAGCGCCAGGGGAAGGAACTCGGGCGGCAACGAGGGGAAGAGGGAATGTGATATGCCGGCTGGTTGCATTCTACTCTCCTTGGCGTCGAGTGAAATGCCGAGTTCATACTCTAGCGCAATCGGGACTCATGTCAACGGTTTTGAGGGAAACGCCGATGCCCTGCCACCTTAGCGCAGGGCGCCGCGGATCCGGGAAAGCACCGCCTCCCTGGGTAGTGCTCCGCTCCAGGTGGCGAGCACCTGTCCCTGCCGCAGGAGCACCAGGGCCGGAATCCCCCGGATGCCGAAGCGGGCTGCCAGGTGCGGGTTCTCCTGGGTGTTCACCTGAACCACTGCCGCCGTGCCGGCAAGCTCGCGCGCAACCTCCCGCACCACCGGTGCGAAGTCCCGGCAGAGGGGTCACCAGGGGGCCCAGAATTCAACCAGAACAGGATCATGATAACCGGCGAAGAATGGGTCGAAACTCCGGTCGGTAAGCGGTACCGGCTGGAAATAGAGGGGCGGGAGCACACCGCGGCACCTGCCGCAGCGGCCCGCAACCCCTTCCCTGGATGCCGGCACCCGGTTGGTCGTGCCACAGGCGGGGCAGGCAACGAGAAATGACTGGCCGCTCTCTGCCATGGGAGTTCCCTACGCCCGGTTGGCGAGGAATTCTGCCACCTGGGCCGGATGGGCATCTGCCTTGGCCACCTTGGACCAGTGCTTCACCACCGTACCGTCGGGACCCACCACCACTGTGGAGCGGATCGTGCCCATGGTGGTCTTGCCGTACTGGACCTTCTCGCCGAAGGCACCGTAGGCGGTCATCATGGCGGCGTCCGGATCCGACAGAAGCGTGAAGGGGAGGCCGAAGGCCTTGATGAACGTGTCGTGGGACGCGAGGCTGTCCCTGCTGACGCCGAGAAGCACAACGCCGCGCTCCATCAGATCCTGGTGCAGATCCCGGAAGCCGCAGGCCTCCTTGGTGCATCCCGGCGTATTGTCCCGGGGATAGAAATAGATGACGACCGTCTGCCCCGCGTAGTCTTTCAGAGAGTGCATTTTCCCGTCACTTCCCGCCAGGGTGAAGTCGGGTGCCTTTTGACCTTCCAGCGACATGCGTGCCTCCTTGGTGGATCGAATCCGATAGGAAAAACAGTTTACCCCATTCCCGGTCGTTGTCACCCCCGCCCGTTCAGGAGCGCGGCCACCTCCTCGGCGTAGACCATTTCCTCATCGGTGGGAATCACATAGACCGCAACGGGCGAGTCATCGGCGCTGACCCGCTCCTCCCGGTCCACGGAACGGGCAGTCCGGTTCCGCTCCCGGTCGAGCCGGATGCCGAAACACGCCATATCGGCGAGGGTCTTTTCCCGCACGAGCCATTCCCCCTCCCCCGAAGCAGCGCTGAAGACCACGGCGTCGAGCCGGCCAAGTGCTGCGGCGTAGCCGCCGATGTGCTTCCGGAGGCGGTAGGCCTCCATCTCCAGGGCCAGGAGACACCGCTCATCTCCCGCGATGGCCCGGGCCAGAAACGCCGGCCGGTCCAGCTTGAGGCCGGTGATGCCCGCAGAGCCGCTCCGCTGGTTGAGGATCCGGTCCAGATCACGGGGCGAGAGCTGTTCTTCCTGCATCATGAACGGGGGAATGCCCGGGTCGATGGAGCCGCAACGGGTTCCCATCATGGTTCCTTCCAGCGGCGTGAGCCCCATGCTCGTGTCGATGGAGCGGCCACCCTCAACGGCGCAGAGGGAAATCCCATTGCCGATGTGGATGGTGATCAGGTTGCAGCGGGCCGGCTCGCGCCCCAGAAGCGCCGCCCCCTGCCGCGCCGCATGACAATGGGAGGCGCCGTGGAAGCCGTAGCGTCTCACGCCGTGCTTCTCGTACCACTCCCAGGGGAGGGGATAAAGGTAGGCATGGAGCGGCATTGCCTGGTGGAATGCCGTGTCGAAGACCGCCACGTGGGGGATGCCGGGCAGAGTGGCCATGGCCCCCTCGATCCCCGCCAGGTTCGGGGGGATATGGAGTGGCGCCAGTTCCTCCATGGCACG
The DNA here is from genome assembly GCF_059620965.1 of Geobacter sp. PheSNFMC. Taxonomy (NCBI): domain Bacteria; kingdom Pseudomonadati; phylum Thermodesulfobacteriota; class Desulfuromonadia; order Geobacterales; family Geobacteraceae; genus Geobacter; species Geobacter sp. PheSNFMC. Next base: position 24,234 of record NZ_JCAMRN010000049.1, on the reverse strand, counting down.
CACCGCCTCAATGACCTTCCCGTCGATGGGAACCGTGGCGGTAAACCGCTCTCCCCCGTGGACGACCCGGTGCCCCACGGCGGTAATCTGCCCGACCCGGGAAAGGGGGCCCTCCAGGGGGTGGGTCAGGGTGGCGAGAATGAGGGCAACGGCTGCACCGAAACTGGAGCAGTCGGACTCCAGGTGATAGGGGTCACGCCCCGGCACTTCCATGGAGATGAACGAGTCGCCCAGTTCGATCCGGTCCACGTCCCCCCGGGCGAGGACGGTTCGCGTGGACCAGTCGAAGAGCTGGAAGTGGATGGAAAAGCCCCGGCAGTTGAGAATCAGGATAATCATGTGTCTTCCCGTAGCGTGGGATGCGGGGCCGGGTAGCTCCCGGCAACGGCCGCAAAAACGAGAGGGACGCAACCATGCCCGTCCCCTCGCCATTGGTGTCTCGGTATTCAAGACAACTTATTCAGTGTAATGCGATCCAGCGAAAAAAAACAGCCTGGAATTTTCCCCGCCGGACGCTATACTTTATTCAGGTAGCTACCTGAACCAGCACTGCCAAAAGGAGGGGCGGAACCTATCGGGGAAGTTTCAGCCAAACCACAACGTGGGCAGTATGCATCCGGCTACCGTTGACGCCGGAATATCCCGTGAAACGGGAACGCAGAAACAGGAATGGACAGAGGCCCGCCGAACAATGGCGGGCCTTTCATTTTCCCCCCAGCATCCCTTCCAGCTCCAGAAACCCCTCAATAATCCGCCAGAAATCCGCCCAGTCGGGAGGACAGTCATTATGGCCGCAGCTAAGCTCCACCAAGCGCCCGCGCCGGGCGGTACGGGCCAGTTCGCGCCCGTGGCCGACAGGGATGATGTCGTCTTCCGCGCCGTGCAGGATGAGGACTGCTCCACCGTAGGACTCCAGGGCCTTACGGTTGTCGAAGACATCACGCGCCAGAAATCCGGGAAGGAGCATCTGCCGTGCAAAGGGACGGATGGAGGTGAATGGTGACTGGAGGATAAGGGCCGCCAGCGGGCGCCTGAGGCTCAGGGCACAGGCGGCCCCGCATCCGAGCGACCTGCCGAAGGCGATCATGCGGCCGGAATCCGTGTCGGCCCTCCGCACCAGTTCATCATAGGCGGCCACGGCCGCAGCCGTGATTCCCTCCTCTGACGGCGACCCGCCGGAACGGCCGTATCCCGGATACTCCACGAGCATGACGTGCATCCCCATCCTGCGGAACCCCCCGACCTGGTCCGGCAGAACGTCAATCACCTCGCCGTTGCCGTGAAAAAAGAGGACCACCGGACGCCTGCTGCCGGCAACACCGCCCGTGGCCGGCAAAAACCAGGCTTCGACGCGACCGTAAGGGGTTGTGAGCCAGAGGGGATGGATAGCGGGCGAATCGGGTGGCTGGTCGGCCACGGAAAGGGAGCGGCCGGGATAGATGAGGGAGCGCTGGGCCAGGAAACAGAGCAGCGCGTACCCCGCGTAGGCGAGTACGGCCAGCATGACGATCCGGATGAGGGGATGCTCCATGGCTGCCCCATGAATGGCTGTCAGTAATGGGGAGGCGGCGTTTCCTCGCCAGGGGGGCGGACCGGCGACGGCGCCACTGCCAGAAACTGCGTCCGCAGGGACTTCAGCTCATCTTCCAACCGGTCAATGGTCTGCTGCTGGCGGTAGACCACCTCGTTCAGTTCCTGGATGGTGTGCTCCAGATGGGAAAGATGGATCTCGATGTCGGTGATACGGTTTTCCATGGCGGGTTCGCTGTCTGAGCAGGAATGAGGAAAAGGCAGCGCCAGGGCTGCCTTTTCCTCGTCCAGGCACGTAATTGGGCTACTTCTGCGACAGCCGGTGCACGCACTCGACCATGTGGATGGCGTTTTCCGGCGACACCGTCGGCAGGATGCCGTGTCCCAGGTTGAAGATGTGGCCGGGACGGCCGGCGTTCTCGTCGAGCACCCGCTTCACCTCGGCCTCGATGACCTCCTTGGGGGCATAGAGGACCGTGGGGTCCAGGTTCCCCTGGACGGCCATGTTCGGGCCGAGCACATCCCTGGCCTTCCCCAGGTTCACGTGCCAATCGAGCCCCATGACGTCGCCGCCGGCCTTCTGCACCCTCTCCAGCATGGTGCCGGCACCCTTGACGAAGTGGATCACCGGCGTGTTCTGGCGGTTCAGGCCGTTGATGAGCTTGGCAGTGTAGGGAAGGGCGTACTTCTCGTAATCGGTGGGGGAGAGGACCCCGCCCCAGGTATCGAAGATCTGGATTGCTTGGGCGCCTGCCTTGATCTGGGCGTTCAAGTACTCCATGTCCATCATGGTCACCTTTTCCATGAGGGCGGCGAAGACATCGGGAGCGGCGTACATCATCCGCTTGATGTTGGCCCAGTCCTTGGAACCTTTGCCTTCCACCATGTAGCAGGCCAGGGTGAACGGAGCTCCGCCGAAGCCGATGAGGGGTACCCGGCCAGCCAGTTCCCGGCGGAGGATCTTGATGGTGTCAAGGACGTAGGGGACATCCTCCTCGGGGTTGGGGATGCGCAGTTTCTCCACATCGGCCATGGTCCGCACCGGGTGCTCGAAGACCGGGCCGGGCACGAAGTCGAGCTTGAGCCCCATGGGCTCCACCGGGGTGAGAATGTCGGAGAAGAGGATCGCCGCGTCGACGCCCAGGATGTCGATGGGCTGGATGGTCACCTCTGCCGCCAGTTCCGGGGTCTTGCAGAGCTCCAGGAAGGTGCACTTGGAGCGTATCGCCATATATTCGGGAAGATAGCGGCCCGCCTGGCGCATGAGCCACACGGGAGTACGGTCAACGGGCTTGCCCCAGCACGCGTCGAGAAAACGATTATTCATTGAAAACCCTCCTCAGAGAAATTGTCTTTGGAATTTGATCGAAAAAACCCAAAAACGTGAGATTTGCGTCAGATCGGTGCACCCGCCGGGGTGACGAGGACGGCGCCAAGATGGCGTAACTATCGCGGCCCTTACGCCTTCTTCTGGAGGCGTATCGGCACGTAATTGCAGAACGGCTCCTCTTCCAGGTAATCCCCGTAGACCGCGTCGGCCCGGGCCCGGCAGCCGCCGCAGACGTTGATGAACTCGCACTCGCCGCATTTCCCCTTATACGCCTTGAAATTGCGGAGATCCTTGAAGATTTCCGAGTTCTCCCAGATTTCCCGGAAGGGGATTTCCTTCACGTTGCCGGCGGTACGGTGGAAATAGGAGCAGGGTTTCACGTTGCCGAAGCAATCGATCAGGCAGATGGTCTGGGCCGCGATGCACCCTTTACCGCCGCCGGTGGAGAAGGTCAGGGACCGGCGCTCGAACTTCACCCCCTCCTCCTTGGCCCGCATGGGGACCATCCGGTAGTAGTGGGGGGCGCAGGTGGGACGCATCAGGATCTCGTCCTCCAGCTTCTCCTGCTGGTAGTGCCACTCCAGAATCTCCTCATAGTCCTCCTTGGAGATGAGCTCGTTCATGATCTCCTCGCCCCGGCCAGTCGGGACGATCATGAACATGTACCATGCCGTGGCGCCCAGGCTCTTGGCCAGCTTGAAGGTGTTGGCGATATCGTGCTGGTTCCGCTTGGTAAAGGAAGAGTTGATGAGGAATTTCTGGCCGTTGCGCCGGAAAATCTCGGCGGCCCGCACCACCCCCTCGAATGCGCCGGGACACTGGCGAAAATCGTCGTGGACCGCGGCGCTGCTGCCGTCCAGGGAGAGGGACACCATCTTGATGTCTGCCTTCCTCATTTTGGCACAGATCTCGTCGGTGACCAGGGCGCCGTTGGTGGCCATGCACATGCGCAGCCCCAGGGATGTGCCATATTCGGCCAGCTCGAAGATATCCTGGCGCATGAGGGGCTCACCGCCCGAAAGGACAACAACCGGTTTCGAGAAATCAGCGATCTCCTTCAGGAGCTTCTTCCCCTCCTCGGTGGTGAAGTCGCCTTCGGAGGATGTCAGGTCAGAGGAACAGCGACAGTGGACGCACTTGAGGTTGCATTTCTGGGTGGTTTCCCAGGCAACCCACTTGGGAATGAATTCTTCGGCCATGGGTTCTCCGTTCGTGTGACAATCCTGTAAATCCTACTAAAATAACCTCGGCAGCACAAGAAGTTTAGCGGCCGGGGGCCGGTGCTACTCTGCCATCTTTCGATTGAAGATGGCCACCGTGGCGACAAAGGCGGCCAGAGCGGTAATGGCGAGGATGGCAAAGAGGCCGGCATCGAAGGCTCCAGCCAGGAGAGCCCTGCGGGAGCCCTCGAACAGTGCCGTGGTGGGGATGAGCATGACCGTGGCTCGCAGGGCTTCGGGATAGGACGAGACGGGAAAGAAGGCACCGGACAGGAAGATGAGGGGCATGATGACCACTGCCTGGACCTTGCCGATGGTCTCGGGCTTGTCCAGGAGCGTCCCACAGACCGTTCCGGCACAGGAAAAGACCATGGAACCGAGAATGATGAAGGAAAGATAGGCCACCAGGTGGGCCGGGTCGAACCGAACGCCGGTAAGGAGAAAGATGACCGCGGCCACGGCCACCCCCTTGAGGGCGCCCTGGGTGAAGCCGGAGAAGATTTTGCCGATGACGATGTCGTAGACGGTGATCGGGGTGACCCGGTAGGCCTCGATGGTCCGCTGGACCTTGCGGTGGAACCACATGCTCCAGGCACTCTCGTCGAAGGCAGCCGAAACGGCGGTCATGGTGATGAGCCCCGGCGCCATGAACACGGTGTAGGGCACCCCTTCCACATCGGCAATGTAGCCGCGGAGGCCAAAGCCGAAGGCGAGGTAGAAGGTGAGGGGAGCGGCCACCACCGCCGCCAGTTCCGAGAAAAGGCTGCGGCGGAGCACCAGCATGTCGCGTTTCCAGATGGAAAAGGCGCCTGTCAACACGGTTCCCCGCCTCCTGCGGCTCAGGTCACGCCCGGACCGGCGGGAGGCCGACGCTGCTGCGCGTTCAGCCACCATGGCGGTCCGTGGCCTATCCGGCCGTTACTTGTAGTTTTTCCGCCGGAAGAGGCCCGTTTTGATCGAGACGATACGGTCCAGAAACAGGATGCCGTCCAGGTGGTCCATCTCGTGCTGGATGGCGACAGCCTCGAAGCCGGAGGCCGTGATCTCCCGCTCCGTGCCGTCCGCGCCGTCCAGGAAGCGGACCCGGACCTGGGTGGCGCGCTCCACGTCACCCGTGTAGTCGGGGACGCTCATGCACCCTTCGCGCATGACCGCATTGCCCGACCGGTCAACGATCTCCGGATTGACCATGAGGAGCAGCCCGTGGTTGTTGTCCTTGCCGTGGCGGCTGCCCGAGACGTCAATGACGCAGACTCGCAGGGTGACGCCGATCTGGGGGGCGGCAACGCCCACGGAGCCGGGACCTTCGCGCATGGTCTCGACCAGGTCGTCGACCAGCCCCCTGATGGTTTCGTCGATGGCCGCAACGGTATGGCATACCTTCTTCAGGACGGGATGGGGATACTGCAGTATGGTCTGTGCTGGCATGGCGTCAGAGGGAAACCGGTGTGATGGAGCGCACCGAGATCTCCACATTCAGCTCCTTCCTGATTTCTTCAAGCATGGCCGACACCTGGTCCACCGAGATCCCCTCCGGCAGCGCGGCCTCGATCATCATCACGTAGACCGGCTCACCCGCCTTTCCCACCAGCTTGGTGTTGAGGTCGGTGATGTTGATGCCGCGCCCGGCCAGCTCCCTGGTCACCCGGTAGACGATGCCCGGTTTGTCCGACCCATAGACCGACAGCATGCAGATTTCCCCCTCGGGGGCAAGGTATTCCGCCTCATCGGGGGTCATGGTGCGGGCGGAGACGGTGAGATCCATCTCCTCGCCAAGCACCCGGAATTCTTCGAGCAGCCGGTCCTTGGTGAACGGCGTGGGGTGGGAGATGATGAGGATCATGGCAAACTCTCCTCCCAGCATGGTGGAGCTGGAGTCCTCGATGTTGCAGCCGAGCCGGTAGAGAATGCCGGTGGTGCCGGCAACGATGCCGGGCCGGTCCTTGCCGACGACGGAAAGGGCGAAATGGACGATGGAATCCTTGGTCATGGTGTGCCTCCCGGGGTCGATGCCCGGCAAATGTGCCTGCCGATGTGGGTCATTACTCTATAGCAGATGCGGGAGGCCATGGCAAGAACGGCTACCCGGGCCCCAGCCGCTCCCGGATCGTCTCCGGGAGGGAGTCGAAGGCCATCCCGCGGCTTTCGATGAAGCGGGGCATGTCCTGCTGCATGAGCTCTTGGAGCAGGGCAAGGAGCCGGCCTTCGTTGATGCCCAGCCGGTTCATTACCGCTTCCATCATTGCCAGGTCGTTCCGGTTGAAGGGGTGCGGATCGGGCGTGCCCCGGAACGTGGACTGGTCGCGGTTGACCACTCCTTGGGATACTTGCAGAAGAGGTCAGACGCCTTGAGCTTTTCCGGAATGGCTGTTGTTCTCCTCCCGCTGTGGTCGATTCCGTCCGTATGCCGTTGGCCACCGCTCAGGTAACGCAGACGAAATCCTCTCCCTCGCGCAAACCCGCCCTGCGGGCCCAGGCCCGAATTCCATCCCGCGCCCCCCGGGTTCCCACGGTAACGAGGATCTTTTCTGCGCCGCCCCTCATGTCATCCGGCGCCGTCACCGGCGCCCCGTGGAGGATTCGCCCCTGTTTCCGCGGATCCACGTCGAGCCATCGGCTCACCCTTACCCCCTCCCGCGCCAGGGCTCGTTGCCACGCCCTCCCCTCCAGTCCGGCCCCGGCCAGGGTGACGGTGTCCACACCCTGCAAGACCCCCTGCTGCAGGTGATGGATCTTGCAGGCGCGGAGGGCATCGGCGGCATATTCCCCCATGGTGCGGGTCGCGCGCTCGGGGCGTTCCCGCCAGAAGAACAGTACCTCCGGCAGCCGCCCGAACCTGACCCCCCCGGCTGCAAGCCTCAGCCAGAGGTCGTAATCCTCTGCCCAGCCGGTCTTCCGGTAGCCCCCGGCACCTGTCAGAACCTGCCGGCGAACCATGATGCTCGGGTGGATGACCGGCGACTCCACAAAGCGGTCCCGCATGATTTCCTCGTGGGACAGCAGGGCGTTCTGCCACTCTTCATAGGCACGCATACCAAGTCCCACCGAATGGCGGGGAAAGTGGCGAAACCGGGTGGCCACGAGTCCCAGGCCGGGATCCGCGTCAAGGGCCGCGGCCTGGCGTTCCAGCCGCCGGGGGTGGGAGACGTCGTCCCCGTCCATGCGGGCCACCAATTCCGCGCGGCAGTGGGCAAGGCCGTGATTCAGGGCATCCACCAGTCCCGTGCCCGCGTTGTCGAGCACCCTCACCCGCCGGTCCCGGGCCGCGGCCGCGCGCAACAGTTCCGGCGTACCGTCGGTGGAACCGTCGTCCACGACAACGAGCTCCCATGCCGTCAGGGACTGCCGGTACAGGGAGGCCAGGGCAGCGGGCAGGAAGCGCTCTTCGTTGCGGACCGGCATGAGGACCGACACGCGGGGTGCGCTCACGGCGCCTCCGGCATCAGGGTCTGGACCAACTCGGCGGGGAGACGCTTGGGCTTCATGCCCGGCCCGACGCAGACGAGGGTCACCTTGCCCCCAACCAGCAACTTGCCGTCCAGGCAGCGCACCACCTGCTGCCCCACGGTGAAGGAGGTCTTGCCCACCTCGAGCACCTCGGTCTCCACCCGGACCAGATCGTCCAGCATTGCCGGGGCACGGTAGTCGATCTCCATCCGCACGACCGGAAAGATGCAGCCTCGGTCGGCCAGTTCCCGAACCGAAAGTCCGCGCTCCCGCAGGTACTCGCATCGTCCCCGCTCGAAAAAGCCCAGGTAGCGCGCATGATAGACCACGCCGCCGGCGTCGGTGTCTTCATAGTAAATTCGAAATTCCACTCTGCCTCCTCACGAAAAAAAAGAGGCCGTGGGCCTCTTTTTCAGGGCAGTCGGGGCTGCGGTTACTTGAATCTCAGCACGACGCTGGATGTCGTGCCGGTCTCACGCTCCCGCAGTTGCAGTCGCAATTCCTTTGCGCTTCCGGCCTCGGCCGGGAAGAACAGGAAGCCGCTGGCGATGCTGTCAGCCGGCAATGTTTTTCCCTCAAGCCCTTTGTTGCGGATATCTTCGATAATGGTGCGCTCACGCTCGCCCGACGTCCCCTCTGACGCGCCGCCGGCAATGGCGCCGCCGGCTGCGCCGACAGCCGCGCCCTTGCCCACTGCCTCAGCTACGCTGTGACCCGAAACGATGCCGATGGCTGCCCCGAGAATCGCGCCGCCGGCTGCGCCGAGCAGTGCTCCCTTCCCTGCCCCCTTGCCGAAAAAGGAGGCGAACTGGGTCGACTTCTCGATCCGGTCGACCGCGGTTGTGTTGGGAATCACGGGGAAGTAACGGTTCTGGTCGTTCACCAGGAAGGTCTGGCTGGACACGATATCCAGGCTTCTCGTGCCCTTGTTGCTCATGACCACCTGCACTGGCATGACCCCGGTCCCGATCACGTCGAACCCGAAGGCATCGGTTGCTGCGGACGTGTCGGCAAAGGCCTCGCCGCCAATGGTAACGCCGTTCACCACCTGACTGTTGATGTAGTCCTCAGCGGGCCTGAACCCGACGTACTGGCTCCGATAGGAGGTGCAGGCCGAGAGGACGAGCGCCGGCAGCAGCACGGCAGCAATGGTTTTCAGGATGCGTATCTTCATTGTTTTCATCTCCCCTTTCCCCGACTGGCTGGCAGCGGGATTCGGCGGTGCCTCGCTGTTCGCGGGCGCCGCTTTTTAATGATACCACCTGCCGACCGGCGCGCATCAGCAGGGCTTGCTGGACGGGACGCGGGCCGACGGGCGTAAAATGCCGTTGAAGGCGGCAGAGAGGCGGCTTTCAAATTTCAGCCTTGAGCGGCTTTTGCAGGACTGCCCAACTCATTGCCTTCCCTGACGCCAAAAACCGGCGAGAGGGCTATTCTACCTGCCAGATCGTGCTATTGCAAAAAATTAATAAAAACCAATCTCTATCAGGGTACGCGCATCGCCTGAAAAGGGCAGACGATACTCCGCCACCCGGACAACGGTGAGCCCCATCTCCGCCAGAGGCCCGCGCGCGGCATCGGCCTCTTCCGCTCCCCCCTTCCCCTTCATGGCGATGATCGTCCCCAGGGGCATCAAGAGCGGCAGCGCCATCCTGGCAAAGGTGGGAATGTCGCTGAAGGCGCGCGATACGATCCGGTTGAAGCGGCGCCCGAGCACGCGGGGCAGATCCTCGCCCCTGGCATGAACGGCCTCGAACCTCCGGCACCCCAGCAGACGGGCCGCGTGACGCTGAAAGATGATCTTCTTTTCCACCGCATCAACCGACACCGCTGTCAGGTCCGGGAACACCAGGGCCAGGGGCAGGACGGGAAAGCCGCCGCCCGAACCCAGGTCGAGCAGTTCGTCGTCACCGCTCACCAGCCGGCAGAGGGCCAGCGAGTCGACAAAGTGCTTCAGGGCGATCTCCTCGTCACCGGTGATGGCCGTAAGGTTGATCTTCCGGTTCCACTTTTGCAGTTCATTGGCGAGGAGGGAGAACGAAGCGAGCAGCTCGTCGCTGATAGCGACGCCCAGTTCGGCAGCTCCCTCCTGCAGTATCCGGCAGGCCAGGGCGTTCACGACGACGCACTCCCGGATTTGATGGCCACGGACAGGATGGCCACGGCGGCAGGGGTGACCCCCTGGATGCGTGAGGCCTGCCCCAGGGTATCGGGGCGGAAGCGGAGCAGCTTTTCCCGCACCTCGGCGGAGAGCCCGGGGATGACGGCATAGTCCAGACCGGCGGGGATGCGGGTCCCTTCCAGCTTGCGCGCCCGCTCCACCTGGTCCAGTTGCCGCTCGATGTAGCCCTGGTATTTGATCTGGATCTCAACCTGTTCCTTCACAGCCGGCGGAACCAGATCCGAAGCCGGGTCGATCCGGGAAAGCTCAGCATAGGTGATGTCGGGCCGCCGCAAGAGCTGTTCAAAGGTCAAGGCATTGTGCAGATCAGTCATGCCGTGGGTTTCGAGAAACGACGGATCAGCCTCGGACGGCAGGAGTTTCGCGGCACGCACCCGTTCCAGCTCCGCACCGATCCGTTCGCGTTTTTCCAGGAACAGCCGGTACTCCCCGTCCCGGACGAGACCCACGGCATGGCCGCGCTCCCGCAGGCGCAGGTCGGCGTTGTCCTCCCGCAGCAGCAACCGGTATTCTGCCCGTGACGTGAACATCCGATAGGGTTCACGGGTACCCAACGTTACCAGATCGTCGATCATGACCCCGATATAGGCCTCGTCGCGGCCAAGCACCAGGGGCTCCTGACCCCGAACCCGCAGCACCGCGTTGATGCCCGCCACGAGCCCCTGCCCCGCCGCCTCCTCGTAGCCGGAAGTGCCGTTGATCTGGCCGGCGTGATAGAGGTTGCGGACGAGTTTCGTCTCCAGGGACGCATGGAGCTGGATCGGATCAACGTAATCGTACTCGATGGCGTAGGCAGGCCGCATGATCTCCACGTTTTCCAGCCCTTCGATGGAGCGGTAGAGGCGGTACTGAATATCGATGGGAAGAGAGGTGGAGAGGCCCGACGGATAGTATTCCACGGTATCGCATCCCTCCGGCTCCAGAAAACTCTGGTGGCGGTCCTTGTCCGGGAACCGCATGACCTTGTCCTCGATGGACGGGCAGTAACGGGGGCCGACCCCTTCTATGACGCCTGAGTAGAGGGGTGAGCGGTCAAGGCCGCTTCGGATGATTTCGTGGGTGCGTTCGTTGGTGTAGGCAATGTAGCAGGGAAGTTGGGGCCGATCGATCCGTTCCGTGGAAAAGGAAAACGGTACCGGCGGATCATCGCCGTACTGGGGTTCCAACCGCGAAAAATCGATGGTGTTCCCGTCCAGGCGTGCCGGGGTGCCCGTCTTGAGGCGGCCGACAGTGAAGCCGAGATCGCGCAGTTGGTCAGACAGCCCCACCGACGGCAGGTCTCCCGCCCTGCCTCCCGGGTAGTTGGTTAGACCCACGTGGATCAGTCCGCGCATGAACGTCCCGGTGGTGAGGATGACCGTTTTCCCCAGAAAGCGAACCCCGATCTTGGTCACTACTCCCCGTACCTGACCTTCTTCCACCACGAGGCCCGTGACCTCACCCTGCTTGAGCGAGAGCCGCTCCTGCTGCTCCATCACGTGCTTCATTCGGAGGCGGTAGAGCTGCTTGTCCGCCTGGGCGCGGGAAGCCCGCACCGCCGGCCCCTTGCGGGTATTGAGAATGCGGTACTGGATACCGGTGGCATCGATGTTTTTTCCCATCTCGCCGCCCAGCGCATCGATCTCCTTCACCAGGTGCCCCTTGGCGAGTCCGCCGATGGCCGGGTTGCACGACATGAGGGCGATGGCATCCAGGTTGATGGTGAGGAGCAGGGTTTCGCACCCCATCCGCGCCGCGGCCAGTGCCGCTTCGCAGCCCGCATGGCCGGCGCCCGCCACGATGACGTCGTACTGTTTTTCGTAATCAATGAGACCCATGACGTCCCGCCGCCTCCCTTCCCCTTTGTTTCACACAAGCATTTCAGGGATACTGTATCCCAGCCTTTTTCTTTCTACATTCAAGAGGTTGCGGCAAACGTTTCACGTGAAACATTATATCGACCCTTGAGTCAATCTCGACCCGCCCCATGCGTCGCGCGGCGGAGATGAACCTGCAGCGATCGTGCCCTCGGTTGGCGCGCCGGATCACTTGCCAATGCAAAACCGGTCGAAAATTACGTCCAGGATGTCGTCCGGGGTTGTCTCCCCCGTGACCTCTCCCACAGCGGCCAGGGCATCGCGCAACTCAACCGCCAGCAGTTCCAGGGTGAATCCCGACGCAAGCCCCTGCTCGAACGCGGCCAGGTGCATCGTGGCGCGGGACAGCAGATCGCGGTGACGAACCCGGGAGACAGCCACGTACTCGCGGCTGTCAATGGCTGCACCGTGAATGAACGTCTGGAAGATGGCGTTCCTCAACTCATCAATGCCGTGGTCCCGCGAGGTGGAAACCCTTACGGTGGGCACCTGGGCCAGTTCATCGGGTATCTGCACGGCCCGCGGCAGGTCGCATTTATTCTCCACGAGAATGATCCGTTTACCGGTAAGGGCAGCGAGGATCATCCAATCATCATCATCAAGGGGCCGCGAACCGTCGATCACCAGGAGAACCAGATCCGCCTCGGGAATCTTCTCCAGGGTGAGGCGCACCCCTTCCTTCTCAACTATGTCCTCGGTTTCGCGAATGCCCGCTGTGTCGATCATTCTGAGCGGCAGACCGCGGATATTGACCACCTCCTCGATGATGTCTCGGGTGGTGCCCGGCACCGAGGTGACGATGGCCCGCTTTTCCTGGAGAAGGGTATTCAGAAGACTTGACTTTCCCACATTGGGCTTGCCGGCGATAAGGACAGCCACTCCCTCCCGCAGGACCCGTCCCTCATCGAAGCCAGCGATAAGTTCAGCGACCGTTTCGGCGGCCTTTCTCGCATGGACCGTCAATGCATCCTGGGCGGCCGGGTCGATGTCGTCTTCGGGAAAGTCGATGAACGCTTCAACGAGGGCAAGAGCCTGGCGCAACTCGGTCATAACCATGTCGAGCCGTTGGGAAAGCCACCCCTGGCGCTGACGCTGGGCAAGGGCAAGGGCGGCATCAGTCTTGGCCCTGATCACGTCGATGACGGCCTCTGCCTGGACCAGGTCAATGCGGCCGTTGAGAAAGGCCCGGCGGGTGAATTCGCCGGGCTCTGCGAGACGCGCCCCGGCAGCAAGCACCAGCTCCAGGACGCGCCGGGTGACGAGATATCCACCATGACACTGGATCTCCAGCACATCCTCGCGGGTGTAGGACCGCGGACGCACCATGAGGACCGCCATGGCTTCGTCCACGACCTGGCCGGTGTCGAAATCAACAATGGTCCCATAATAAAAACGGTGACTCTCGAAGTCACCGTTGGAACCGCGCCTGAAGACACGGCGGGCGATCGAGGGGGCGTCCGGTCCGCTGACCCGGACGATGCCGACCCCTCCCTCCCCTGCCGCCGTGCTGATGGCGGCTATGGTATCTTCCACGTACATGGGCCGCTACTTGGCCTCCGCCGCAGTGATGCTGCGGTTGATGTAGTACTGCTGGACGATGGTGAGCACGTTGTTGACGAGCCAGTAGAGCACGAGGCCCGACGGGAAGTTGAGGAACATGAACGTGAAGACCACCGGCAGCGCCATCATCATCTTCTGCTGCACGGGATCCATCTGGGACGGCGTCATCTTCTGCTGGATGACCATGGTCACCCCCATGATGATGGGTGTCACATAGTAGGGGTCCTTGGCGGAGAGGTCGGTGATCCAGAGCATGAAGGGCGCATGACGCAACTCGATGGAGAACATGAGCGCCTTGTAGAGGGCGAAGAAGACGGGAATCTGCACGATCATGGGGAGACAGCCGCCCACGGGGTTCACCTTGTGGGTCTGGTATAGTTCCATCATGGCGCGGTTCATGGCCTCGCGGTCATTCTTGTACTTTTCGCGCAACTGCTGCATCTTCGGCTGGAGCTTCTGCATCTCCTTCATGGACTTGTAGCTGGAATGGGTCAGCGGGTAGAAGATGACCTTTATGATGACCGTGATGATGATGATGGCTATCCCGTAGTTCCCGGTGTACGTGTAAAAGAACTTGAGGCTCTGGAGCAGGGGCTTGGCCAGCATGGCGAACCATCCCAGGTCGATCGCCCGCTCCAGGCTGTTGCCCTGCGCCTTGAGAACATCGATATCCTTGGGCCCGAAGAAAAGACGATAGGCAAGTGCCCGGCCCTCACCGGGGTTGAGTGACAACTCGGGTGAGGAAATGGTGTTCTCCAGGTAACCCGAGGCTGTCTTGCGGATGGTCGTTGATGCTATGCTCCCCTCGTGGGCCAGTACGGCAGAGAGGAAGTACTTGTCCGCGAATCCGGACCAGAGCGGAGTCGCATGGGTCTTGGCGCCCGATTCCAGGTCCTTAACCTTGTCCTCGAACAGTTTGTCCTGGGCAAAGGTCGCCGGGCCGAAGGTTTCGAACCTGCTCTCCTTGACCTTCGGCACAAGGGGATAGGTCTGGATGGTCTGAACAGACGAGGACAGACGGGCGCTGCCGCTGTTGGCAACCCGGTATTCCATTTCCAACCCGTAGCCGTCGCCGGAAAAACTGTATGTCTTTGTCACCGTGATACCGGCCGGCGAAACCCAGGTGAAGGAGAGCTGTTTCTTCTCGCCGGGGCCCACGGTGAGTGCATCAGCACTCGGGATGAAGACCGCGTTCTGGTCGAGACCGAAACCGGGCGCGCGGATGCCGGCGGTAAAGTTCGACGGATTGTCCTCGGAAACCAGCGTGACGTTCTTGCCGCCCGGACCGGCTGTCTCATGATACCGCTTCAGGTCCAGGCGCGTGATGCTCCCGCCCTGGGTGGAAAAGGTCACCGAATAGGCGGGCGTGTCCACCGACACGTCCCTGGCGGCAACAGCCGGTTGGGACTGGACGGGAACGGCTGCGGGAACCGGTGCGGCAGCCACCTGCTGGGCCGGCTGGCTTTGCGTTGCAGTGGCAGCCGGCTTCGGTGTCTCCTTCGGGGGCGGCGAAAAGAGTGCCGTGTAGCCGTAAAAGAAGAGAATGGAGAGAACAACAGCTATCAAAGCCCTTTTTTCCATGTCAGCTCCTGATTTATTCGTTACTTGACGGGATCAACGCCGCCCGGATGGAATGGATGACACTTGAGGATCCGGATAGTAGTGAGCCAGAGTCCCTTGACGAGACCGTGCCGTGTGAGCGATTCGTGCGCGTATCGTGAACAGGAAGGGTAAAAACGACAGGTAGGCCCCTTGAGGGGAGACAGGTAGCGCTGGTAGATGCCGATGATGTAGAGAATACCCTTCAGCATTCCAAGCCTGCGAGGCGTTCAACGACCGGGTCAAGCTCCCGGCAGACGCCGTGGTAATCGAGCCGCTCGGCGCCTTTCTTTGCAATGACGTTCAGATCAATGCTCGGAAGGGCATCACGATGGTGTCGGTAATACTCTCGCACGAGCCGCTTGATGCGGTTACGTACCACAGCCGTTCCCACCTTGCGGCTGACGGTGATTCCAATCCGTCTCCGTCCTGTTTCACCCGGGGCCCAAAGAACAATGAAAGCGGACGTATGAAACTTTCGCGCCACTGCGGAGAGCCGAAGAAAATCGGCCCTCCGCAGCAGACGCTCATCCTTGGTGAAACGGAACAGGGTCGAATGTCCTTACTTGCCGCCGATGGAAACCGAAAGTCTCTTCCGCCCCTTGGCGCGGCGACGCTTGATGACCAGGCGGCCGTTCTTGGTTGCCATGCGCACGAGAAAACCGTGGGTGCGCTTGCGCGACGTGTTACTCGGTTGATAGGTCCTCTTCATGGGTTCTCTCCATACTGTGAAAATCGAAGCGTGTTCTCGGGGACTGCAAAGAGGATACTTTTAACCACAGAGACCCTTATATGTCAAGCATTTATTTACTTACCCCATAAAAATTGACCTTGCAAATTGGACCACCGTCTGCTAGGCTGCATCTTCCCAAAACTGCCGTAATGGCCGTAATGGCCACCATTTCAGGTTACAACCCCCCGGTTTTTCGTAGCTATTTAGTTATCAACAGGTGTTGAAAAACCTGTGTATAACTAATGAGTTTCACTATCTCCCGGCGAGTACGGGTTCTGAGCGACTGAGCTTCGCGTTTCCCGAGAAGGTCTGGTTTATGGAAGAGGTTTGGCTCCAGGCACAATCCAATCTCGCTAAGGTTCTCACGCATCAGACCTTTAATACTTGGATCGAACCGATCAAGTATCTCGGATCCAAGAGGAATGTGCTGCTTCTCGAAGCCCCGAACCAGTTCGTCAGGGACCGGGTGAGCGAAAGCTATCTTCCCATGATTCTCGAATCGGTTCAATCCCTTACCGATTCCCAGACCAAGATCGAACTTCTGATCGCAAAACCCAAGCTCGAAAAACCCAAACAGCCTGCGGCCCCCGAAGCCGCTGCCGCGGAACCGGAAACCTGTGCGGGGCCCGATCACTCGACCAACCTGAACCCCAAGTACACCTTCGACACGTTCGTCTGCGGCGGCAGCAACCAGTTCGCCCACGCGGCTGCCCAATCGGTGGCGAACAGCCCGGCCGGCAAGTACAATCCCCTTTTCATATACGGTGGCGTGGGGTTGGGTAAAACCCACCTCCTCAACGCGATCGGCAACCATGTCCTGTCGGTGAACCGCAAGGCGCGGATCTGTTTCTACACGTCGGAAAAGTTCATGAACGAGCTCATCAACTGCCTGCGGTACCAGAAGATGGACCAGTTCAGAAACAAGTTCCGCAAGATGGACATTCTTCTTATCGACGACATCCAGTTCATCGCCGGCAAGGAACGGACCCAGGAGGAGTTCTTCCACACCTTCAACTCGCTCTACGAATCCCACAAGCAGATCGTGGTGACGTCCGACAAGTTCCCCAAGGATATTCCCGGCCTGGAAGAGCGCCTCCGCTCACGCTTCGAGTGGGGCCTCATCGCCGATATCCAGGCGCCCGACACGGAAACCAAGGTGGCGATCCTGCGCAAGAAGGCGGACGCGGACCATATCTCGCTCCCCGACGATGTGGCTCTCTTTCTGGCGTCCAGCTCCACCACCAACGTACGGGAACTGGAAGGAATGCTCATCAGGCTCGGTGCCGTATCGAGCCTGACCGGCAAGAACATCACCCTCGACATGGCCCGGGAAGTCCTCAAGGACATCATTGTGGACAAGTCGAAGGAAATAACGGTTGAAATGATCCAGAAATTCGTGGCCGAGCACTTCGGCCTCAAGGTGGCCGACCTCAAGTCGGACAAGCGGCTCAAGGTGCTGGTGATACCGCGCCAGATAGCCATATACCTGTGCCGCGACCTTACCAAGTCGTCGTATCCGGAGATCGGCGAACGGTTCGGCGGCAAGGATCACTCAACCATCATCCACTCGGTGAAAAAGGTGGAAAAACTCCTCAGCCAGGATTTCGAACTCAGGAATACCGTCGACACCCTGAGGAAAGGGCTGTTGAGCTGAGTGGCAACAACCCTGTGGACAGAGGAGCGGTTATCGACATGCCGTCGCCCCTGTCCGGGCCAGTCCGTGGATAACCCACGCCGTGCCCACAGGACAGCATGCTGAAAAAAACGAGCTGCAAAGGGGCGTTGGACGATTATCCCCATATCCACAGCCCCTACTGTTTCTACTGACGTTTAAAGAAACCATAACCATAATCATGATGACCTGTTGAAAAGGAGGAGCGATGGAATTCACGATTGACAGGGACACCTTCTCGCGGGCTCTCCAGAAGATCCAGGGGATCGTCGAAAAGCGCAACACCATGCCGATCCTCTCCAACGTCCTCATCGAGGCACTGGAAGACCGGATCGAACTGACCGCCACCGACCTGGAAGTCGGGATGAAGAGCTCCTACCCCACAACGGTGGCAGGCCTGGGCAAGATCACCGTATCGGCCAAAAAGCTCTATGAGATCGTCAAGGAGCTTCCCGACGAAACCATCACGTTTCTGACCAAGGCCAACGACTACGTGGAGATCCGCTGCGGCAAGGCCAAGTTCACCATCGTGGGTCTCTCCTCCGAGGAGTTCCCCTATTTCCCCAAGGTGAACGAAGAGAGCTTCATCAGGATCGAAAGCGGCCTGCTGGCCGACATGATAGAGAAGACCTCCTATGCCATCTGCTTCGATGAGACCAAGTACAATCTGAACGGCACCTTCGTGAAGGCGTCCGAGGAGGATGGCCGCTCGATACTTCGCATGGTTGCCACTGACGGCCACCGGCTCTCCATCACCCAGAGGGAATTCAACGGTGTCGTGAGCCCTGAGATGGCCAAGGGGGTCATCTTCCCCAAGAAAGGCATCTTTGAGCTGAAAAAGATGTGCGAGGAGGAGTCGACCCAGCTTTCCCTGGGCTTCATGGACAACAGCGCCGTGATCGTCAAGGGAAACACCGTCGTGGTGATGCGCCTGGTGGACGGCGAGTTCCCGGACTACACCCGGGTGGTGCCCGTGGCCAATGACCGGATCGTCACCGTGGCGCGGGATCCGTTCTTCCATTCGCTGCGCCGGATGTCCATCCTTTCCAGCGAGAAGTTCAAGGGCATCAAGATGGATATCCAGGAGAGCGGCATGGTGATCTCCTCCAGCAACCCGGAACTGGGCGAGGCATCCGAGGAACTGGACGCCGTATTTGCCGGTGATGCCCTTTCCATCCGCTTCAATGCCAAGTACCTCATCGATGTGCTGGCAGTGCTGGATGAGAGCAGCGTGGCACTCCACCTGAAGGACGAGCTGTCTCCGGCCATCGTGAGGCCGGCTGGCGACGACGGTTTCACGGCGGTGATCATGCCCATGCGTCTGTAGGGAGTAGGTATTTCGGAGACGAACAGGCAAAGGCCGCTCCCCGGGAGAGGCCTTTTGCCGTTTCTTGCAGGCCGGTCATTTCATGCACCTGAACACTATCGCCATCAGCGCCTTCCGCAATATCGACCAGATGGAAATCTCGTTCGATCGGCGGTTCAATGTCCTGCACGGTGCCAATGGACAGGGGAAAACATCGGTTCTGGAGGCCATTTACCTCCTGGGGACCATGAAATCGTTTCGGATGGCCAAGGCCCAGGATCTCATCGCCTGGAACGCCCCCCACTCCCTGGTGCGTGGCCACATCGAAAAGGCGGGGGTCAAGCGTGAAATAACCCTCTATCTCGGCCGTGAGGGACGCAAGGCCCGCATTGACCGCAAACCGGTCACCAAGCTTGCGGATTTTTTCGGCGCTGTGAATGCCGTGGTATTTTCACCTGAGGAAATAGGCATGGCTCGCGGCGGCCCCGAACTCAGACGCCGCTACCTGGATCGGGCCATTTTCAACGGCGATCTGGGGTACCTGCTCCTCCACCATGAGTACCACCGGTTGCTCAAGCAGCGCAATGCCCTGCTGAGACGGGGCGAGCGGGACGGTCTGGAGGTCTGGACGATCCAGTTGGCCGAGGCCGGAGCCCGGCTCATGGCAAAGCGAAGGGCCTATCTTGCACAGATAGAGCCGCTGGTGCGGCAGTTTTACCGGGATATCGCCGGTGCGGGCCAGGAGGTGGGACTTACCTACCGCTGCCAGGGATCAGGGGCCGCCAAGGGTGAACGCGATTGTGCGGCGGCCCTCCGGGAGCTCATGGCGGCCCATGAGGCCGAGGAACTGCGCCGGGGGGCCACTGGCGTAGGCCCCCACCGGGACGATGTGGATTTCGTCCTGAATGGCCGGGTCATCCGCCACCATGGCTCCCAGGGAGAGCAGCGGAGCTTTGTCCTGGCCGTAAAAATGGCCGAGATCGAGTACCTGGAGCGGCTCAACGGTGTCCCGCCGGTGCTCCTGCTGGATGATATCTCGTCGGAACTGGACCCCGTGCGCAACGCGAACCTGATGACCTTTCTCCGGGGAAAACGGATGCAGGTCTTCATCACCACCACCGATATCTCGACCCTCCGCCTGGAGGGGATCGACACCCACGCGTCGTTCCGCGTTTCACGTGGAACGGTGACGCCTTCATAGAGGGAGAAGTATGGCTGATCAACAGACTAACGACTACGGCGCGGACAAGATCAAGGTCCTGGAGGGGCTCGAGGCGGTACGCAAGCGCCCCGCCATGTACATCGGCTCCACCGCGGCCCAGGGGCTCCACCACCTGGTCTACGAGATCGTGGACAACTCCATTGACGAGGCCCTGGCCGGCTACTGCAACGAGGTGAACGTCACCATCCATCTGGATGGTTCCCTGACGGTGGTGGACAATGGCCGCGGCATTCCCACCGACATCCACCCCACGGAGGGGAAGCCGGCGGCAGAGGTGGCTCTCACGGTCCTCCATGCCGGCGGCAAGTTCGACAACACCTCCTACAAGGTATCCGGCGGGCTCCACGGGGTCGGGGTCTCGGTCGTGAACGCCCTGTCCAGGAAGCTGGAGCTGGAGATTCGCCGGGACGGGAAGGTGTACCGCCAGTCCTACGCCTGCGGCGACCCCCTCTGCCCCCTGGAGGTGGTGGGAGAAACCAAAAAGCGCGGGACCAAAATCACCTTCCTGCCCGACGACACCATCTTCGAGACCACGGAATTCTCCTTTGACGTTCTCTCCCAGCGGCTCCGGGAGTTGGCCTTCCTGAACGCCGGGGTGAAGATCACCATCAGCGACGAGCGGGAGGAGGGGAAGCACCACGACTTCCACTACGAGGGAGGGATCGTCTCCTTCGTGGAGTATCTGAACAAGAACCGCACGCCCCTCCACCCGAAACCGGTCTACTTCCGGGGGGAGAAGGCCGGCATCGACATGGAGATCGCCTTCCAGTACAACGACTCCTACGACGAGAAGGTCTTTACCTTTGCCAACAACATCAACACCCACGAGGGGGGGACCCATTTGGTGGGGTTCCGGGCGGCCCTGACCCGCACCATGAACTCCTACGCCGGCGCCAACGAGCTCCTGAAAAAGGAGAAGGTCTCCATCTCCGGCGAGGACCTGCGGGAAGGGCTCACGGCAGTCATCTCCGTCAAGATTCCCCAGCCCCAGTTCGAGGGGCAGACCAAGACCAAGCTCGGCAATTCCGAGGTGAAGGGGTACGTGGAATCCCTCATGAACGAGCAGTTGGCGGTCTTTCTGGAAGAGAACCCCAAGATCGCCAAGGACATCATCGGCAAATCCATCGAGGCGGCCCGCGCCCGGGAAGCGGCCCGCAAGGCCCGTGAACTGACCCGGCGCAAGGGTGCCCTGGACATCTCCAATCTCCCGGGCAAACTGGCTGACTGCCAGGAGCGGGATCCGGCCCTGTGCGAACTCTACCTGGTGGAGGGCGACTCCGCCGGCGGTTCCGCCAAACAGGGGCGCGACCGGAAATTCCAGGCCATCCTGCCGCTGAAAGGAAAGATCCTCAACGTGGAGAAGGCCCGGTTCGACAAGATGCTTTCCTCCCAGGAGATCGGGACCCTTATCACGGCGCTCGGCACCGGTATCGGGAAAGACGACTTCGATATCGCCAAGCTCCGCTACCACCGGATCATCGTCATGACCGACGCCGACGTGGACGGCTCCCACATCCTGACGCTGCTGCTCACCTTCTTCTTCCGGCAGATGCCGGAGGTGGTGGAGCGGGGGCACCTCTACATCGCCCAGCCCCCCCTCTATAAGGTGAAGCGAGGGCGCAAGGAGCTCTATCTCCGCAATGAGGCGGCCATGCAGGCCTACCTCCTTGAGGAGGGGACCGAGGACATGGTCCTTTTTCTGGAGAGCGGCGAGAAGACCTACAGCGGCAAGCAGATCATCCCGATCCTCAAGCAGTTGGTGGAGTATCGGACCATCCTGGACAAGGTAGTGCGCAAGGGGATCAACGAGGAGCTCATACGGGTATTCCTGCGGCTCGGCGTCAAGGGGGGGATCGAGGACATGGAGCAGCTGGTGCCGTTCCTGACGAACATCTCCCGGGTCTATGGCGGCGGCGATTTCAGCCCCCTGGACGACGGGCGGGTCATCGTGCGGCTCGGCAACCTCCGGATCGCCCTGGATCAGCATACCCTCGACCTCATCGGTTCCTACGAGTACGGGCTCCTGGTGGAGAGCTACCGGAAGGTCAGGGATATCTTCGGCGACGGCCGGGCCGTGGTCTCCAGCGAGGGAAAGGAACTCTTCGCGACCACCATCGGGCTCGACCTCCTCTCCTTCTTCATGGACAGCGCCAAGAAGGGGCTCTCCATCCAGCGCTACAAGGGTCTCGGCGAGATGAACCCGGAGCAGCTCTGGGAAACCACCATGGAGCCCGTCAACCGGACCCTGCTCCAGGTGAAGATCGAGGACGCCATAGAGGCCGACACCATCTTCACCATCCTCATGGGGGACCAGGTGGAGCCCCGCCGGGACTTCATCGAGCAGAACGCCCTGAACGTGTCGAATTTGGACATTTAGACGATTATGTGGGGGTGTGATTCATCGCGCCCGGGTGCAATGAATCACACCCCTACGGGTGCCATGCCGTTATCGGGCGAGGCATCGTCTCGACCCTACATGTATTTGGAAATAAAGAGGTTTATGAATGCTTGAACAGACCCTGAACAAGACAGCCGTCAACATCGAAGACGAGATGAAGCGCTCGTACATGGACTACGCCATGAGCGTCATCATCGGCCGGGCCCTCCCCGATGTGCGGGACGGGCTCAAGCCGGTGCACCGCCGCTGCCTCTACGCCATGTACGACATGGGCAACGATTACAACAAGCCCTACAAGAAATCGGCCCGGGTGGTCGGGGACGTGATCGGTAAGTATCATCCCCACGGCGACGCGGCGGCCTACGATACCATCGTCCGGATGGCCCAGGACTTCTCCCTCCGCTATCCGCTGGTGGACGGCCAGGGGAACTTCGGCTCCGTGGACGGCGACTCGCCGGCGGCCATGCGGTACACCGAGATCCGGATGGAGCAGTTGGCCCACGAGCTCCTGAACGACCTGGAGAAGGAGACCGTGGACCTGGGGCCCAACTACGACGGCTCCCTCACGGAGCCCCTGGTGCTCCCCTCCAAGTTCCCGAACCTCCTGGTGAACGGCTCCTCCGGCATCGCGGTCGGCATGGCCACCAACATTCCTCCCCACAACCTCTCGGAGGTCATCGACGGGATCGTCGCCACCATCGAGAATCCGAATATCAGCTTCGAGGAGCTCCTGGCCCTCATCCCCGGCCCCGACTTCCCCACCGGCGGGTTCATCTACGGCCGGGAGGGGATCCTCCAGGGGTACCGGACCGGCCGCGGCATCGTCCAGATGCGGGCCCGGGCCTCCATCGAGACCCACAAGAAGACCGAGCGCCAGTCCATCATCGTCACCGAGATCCCCTATCAGGTGAACAAGGCGAACCTCATCACCAAGATCGCCGAACTGGTGCGGGAGAAGAAGCTGGAGGGGATCAGCGACATCCGCGACGAGTCCGACCGGGACGGGATGCGGATCGTCATTGATCTCAAGCGGGACGAGAATCCCCAGGTTATCCTGAACCACCTCTACAAGCAGACCCAGATGCAGACCTCCTTCGGCATCAACATGCTCGCAATCGTGGCGGGACGGCCGCGGGTCCTGATGCTTCGGGATGCCATCGGCCATTTCATCGACCACCGGCGGGAGATCGTCACCCGGCGCACCATCTTTGATCTCAAGAAGGCCGAGGCCAGGGCCCACATCCTGGAAGGGTACAAGATCGCCCTGGACTGGCTCGACGCGGTCATCGAGCTGATCCGCGGGTCCAAGACCCCGGCCGAGGCCAGGGAAGGGCTCATGTCCGGCCTCTTCTCCGACGAGGAGTGGCTGAGGAAAATGGGGCTGCCGCTGCCGGCCATCCATAGCCAGTACCAGAAACCGGTCCGCCTCACCGAGGTCCAGGCCCAGGAGATCCTGAACCTGCGGCTCCACCGCCTCACGGGCCTGGAGCGGGACAAGATCCTCCAGGAGTACGACGATATCCTCAAGTACATCGCCCGGCTCAAGGAGATCCTCGCCTCCGAGGCGGAGATCCTCAAGATCATCGTGGGTGAGCTGCGGGAGCTGAAGGAGAAGTTCGGCGACGAGCGCCGCACCGAGATCGTGGACCGGAGCGCCGAGATCTCCCTGGAGGACACCATTGTCGAGGAGGACGTGGTGGTCACCGTCTCCCACACCGGCTACATCAAGCGGACCGCTGTCTCCCAGTACCGTTCCCAGCGCCGGGGGGGCAAGGGGAAGACCGGCATGAAGACCAAGGAGGAGGATTTCGTCGAGCACCTCTTCGTCGCCTCCAGCAAGGACTTCATGCTCTTTTTCACCGACGCCGGCAAGGTCTACCAGATCAAGGTCTACGAGATCCCCGAGGGGGGCCGGGCCACCCGTGGCAAGGCCATTGTCAACCTTCTGAACCTTCAGGAGAATGAGCAGATCACCGCCATCCTCTCGGTGAAGGGATTCGACGACGAGCGGAACATCCTCATGGCGACCCGGCTGGGGGTGGTGAAGAAGAGCCCGCTGCGGGAGTATGCCAACATCCGGAGCGGCGGCATCATCGCCGTGAACCTGGACGAGGGGGACAAGCTCATCGCCGTGGCCCTGACCGACGGCAGGCAGGACGTGCTCCTGGCGTCGAAGAAC
>NZ_JCAMRN010000048.1:0-26723 GCF_059620965.1 Geobacter sp. PheSNFMC | reverse complement strand
CACCATTGGTCTGCCTCGCCGGCCCCGGCATCGCCCGTATCCTGGAACGGGATATTGACGACCGTCACCTGATCGCCCCGCTCGGCATTGAAGCCGACCGAGCTTTTCACCAATGCATCGATCTTCTGGAGTTCGTCCGGCGAACGGGGCGAGTACTTGGGCTTTGCCTCTTTGCCGTCCTTGCCGGCTGCGGCGGCATCGTACTTGCCGTCCACCAGGATCGCCACCGAAACCTTGGAGAGGGTCCCCACCGGCTCGATGGTGCGGGCGGTGGCACGGCTCACCTCATAGTTGAGGGTCTCGTCGTTCTTGCTGCCGCCTCCGGCGGTTCCGGCGGGCTGGCCGGCCGCCCGTCCCAGGTTGGTCTGCACGCCGGGCACCCCGCCCGTGACCGTCGAGCCGTCCTGCTTTTCCTCGGACCGCTGCTCACTGCGGACCACGGTCTCGGGGTCGTATTTTTCCTCGTAGCGCTCCACCTGGCGGAAATCGAAGACCGCCGAAACCCGAGCCACGGACCTGCCGGTGCCCACGGCCTTGTCCAGCAGCGACTGGAGGCGTTCCTCGGTGCTCCGCTCATAGGCCCGCTGGACCTCCTGCATGGAGGCGGTCATCTTGCCGGTTGCATCGCCGGGGGTGTTCTTGGACAGGAGCTTGCCCTTCTGGTCGAGGACGGTCACATGCTCCGGATTCATCCCCTCGATGGCGGACGCAACCAGGTGGACAATACCCTGCACGTCGTTTTCCCGGAGCTGGCGCTGCCCCTTCACCTTCAGGACCACCGAGGCCGTGGCCGGTTTTTCGTCTTCCTTGAAGAGCGACTTCTCAGGGATCACCAGGTGGACCCGGGCCTGCTCCACCCCGGAAATCTGGCTGATGGTGCGGGAGAGCTCCCCCTGGAGGGCCCGCTGGTAATTGAGCTTCTGGACGAAATCGGTCATGCCGAAATTCTTCCGGTCGAAGATCTCGAACCCGACCCCACCTCCCTGGGGCAGGCCGTCGGAGGCCAGCGAAAGCCGCAGGTCGTACACCTTGTCGGAAGGGACAAGAATCGCCTTGCCGTCGGCGGCGATGCGATAGGGGACCTTCTGCTCCTTGAGCTTGGTCACGATCTCGCCGGCATCCTCGCTCGTCAGGTTCGTGAAGAGGGGGCGATAGTCGGTCCGGTTCGCCACCAGGATCAGGATGGTAAAGGCGACGACCGACAGGCCCACAACGCCCCCCACCACCCAGCGTTTGGCCGGCGGCAGAGCCATGAATGGCTGGATCAGTTTGTTCAGGGCTTCAGGCATGAAGTACTCCGGCGGGGATCAGGACTAGACCTGCATCCGCATAACTTCCTGGTAGGCCTCGACCGCCTTGTTCCGCACCTGGCTCAGGAACTGGAACGAGATGGACGACTTTTCCATGGCGATCATCACCTCGTGGAGCCCCTTGGATTCGCCGGACACGAGTCCCTTGATGGCGGTGTCCGACTGGGCCTGGAGCTCACTCACCTTGGACACCAGTTCACCGAAGAATTTGCCGGTATCGGCGGCCAGGTTGCCGGGTTTCGCTTCCCCGGCTCCCGAGGGGAACGCCTGGGCTATTCCTAATCCGCTCTCGATTCCGTCTATCACGTGGTCCTCCTGAAAAAATCTTAAAGTTTCGTCGGCTCCTGCCGACACGTTCTCATATGGGGGGCTGTGTCGAATCCCCTTTTTGCGTCAAAAAAAAGAACACGACTTGCCGGGCTTACCGCGAACCGATCTCCAGGGTCTTCAGGGCCATATTCTTGGCCGCCTGCATGGCGGTTACGTTGGCCTCATAGGCCCGGGTCGCGGCGATCATGTCGGCCATTTCCTCGACCACGTTCACGTTGGGAAGGGCCACATATCCCCGGGCATCGGCGTCGGGATGGGCCGGGTCGTACTGGAGCCGGGGCGGATTGGGATCTTCCACGATGCCGGTCACCTGGACCCCCTGGGGGGCGTTCTTGCGCATCCGGTCGAGTGCCGAGCGGAACCCCTCGCCCACCTGGGTGGCGGCGAACACGGCATCTTTCCGCTTATAGGGCCCCCCCTCGGCGGTACGGGTGGAGTTGGCGTTGGCCAGGTTGGCGGAGATGAGGTTCATCCTGGTCCGCTCGGCGGACAGGGCGGAAGAGCTGACCTGCATTGCGCTGAAAAAGTCCATGGCTACTGTCCTTTGATGGCGTATTTCATGCCTTCGAACTTCTTGGTCAGGATCTGGACCGAGGCATTGTACATGATCTGGTTCTCGGCCATGCGGCTCATCTCGGCCTCAAGCTCCACCCCGTTGTTGTCGCGCCCCGGAGTGGGGGCCGGGGTTTCGATGACCGTTCCCTCCACGCCCTGGATGGACGCGGCCTGCCCCTTCAGGGGGATGTGCCGGGGATGGGTCCTCGCGGGACTCCCCATCGTGTTGCCCTTGAGGGCGGTGCCCAGTTCCTTTTCGAAGGAAAGGGCCGTGGGCGTGTAGTTGGGGGTTTCGGCATTGGCCAGGTTGGCGGAAATCTTGGTATGGTTCCTGGCCCTCAGGTCAACCGCCTTGGCCAGGGCGTTTATGGTCGTTCCGAACATAGAGTCGACAGGCATCTCGTTCCTCCTTTGTCTCCCGCATTGCGGATAGAGCAAAAGCCGTACCAGCTTTTCCAACCCGCCTACCCTCCCGTAATCAGGGACAAACGACTCTTTCCCCCGGCATTCACGTCAAAAGTTTGAACAAAACCCGGTCAGACCGGCGTCATTCTCCCATCCTCACGCCCAAAGAAAAGGGGAGCACATACGAACACCCTTTTTCTTACCCGGCCACCCTGGAATCCAGGTCATCATTTTGACTTGCGTACCATTCCCGTCAACTCCATATCGGCCAGGAGACGCGCTGCCATGTCCCGCCAATCCGGGTCAGCTCCCTCCTTGGCCACTGTCCCGAGGTAGCGGGCAGCCTCCTCGTAGCGCCCTTCGGAGCGGGCGATCTCCCCCAGCTTGTAGAGGAATGGATCCCGCTCTTCGGGAGAAGCCTCGGCGGCAGCCCGCAGAATCTCCTTGGCCCCCGTGCGGTCTCCCCGGGACAGCCGCGCAGTTGCGGCCACGTAGCTTGCGTCGGCGGCCAGCGGCGACGAGATTTCGCGCCGCCGGAGCTCGGCCAGAAAGAGGAGCATGGCCCGCTCGGCATCGCGCCGGTTGCCGGAGGCGTCCAGGGACTTGCCCAGATAGTACAGGCTCTCGGCGTATTCGGGCCGCGTTCCCGACGCCAGCATCCCCGACAGCCGCCCCACCGCCCGCTGGGTATCGCCCCGGTTATACTCGACCGCGGCAAGCTCCTCGCGGAACCGCTGGACCCATGGGTGGGCCGGGAACCGCTCCACAAATTCACCCGCAGCCTTCTCCATGAGGGCTGAATCCCCCAGTTGCCCGGCATCGTGGAGAATCCTGCGATAGAGCTCGGGGGCGTGCGCCCGGTTCTGCTCGCGGATGGCGAGATTCGCGTACAGGCCGACTTCTTCCTTGATCCGTCCCTGGTCGGCAAAGGCGGCGGACAGATTCTTGATGAAGTCCTCCTCGGCCAGCACGCGGCCGAGATAGTCCCGGTTGTCCAGGGCGAGCTTCACCAGCGCTTCATTGTCACCGGCGCGGGCGATCCGGCGGTAGACCGGCACCAGGAGCTCCTCGCGCATCCCCTTGGCAATGCTGACATACATCCCGCGAGGGAATTTCTTCTCGTATTCAGCCACCCGGGCAAAGGCCTGGTCGGCATCGCCATAGAGGGAGAGCAGCAGAGCCGCCTTGAAGAGCCCCTGTTCACGCAGGCCGAAATCGCTGCCCCGCTCGTAGATCTCCAGGTAATCCTTCACCAGCGAGCTGTAGGCCGCAGGCTCCAGGGCAAGCAGCCGGCGGTCGGCCAGCTTCATCCGGGCCTGCCAGTTCCCTTTGCTGCCGGTAAAGTTGTCGGCAACGTTGCGGTAGATGGCCATCGCCTCCTGGTCCTTCCCCTGTCGCGCCAAAATGTCGGCCATGCGCACCAGGAGTGCCGGCGCATATTTTTTGTCGGCCAGGCCGGCGATGAGCGAGCCGAGCAGCCGACGGCCGCCCGCCAGGTCGCCGTTGCGGGCCACGCTGTCGGCATAGCAGAAGGCCGTGGACGGCGACCGGGAGAGGAACACGGGCCACTGGCGCTCCGCCTCGCGGAAAAAGCGAAGGGCGTCCCCATATTTCTGGAGGAGATAAGAGGCCTCCCCCAGCCGGTAAAGGGCCAGGGGGCGGCCGGGGGAAGTGGCGCCTATCCCGGCGAAGATCTCAGCGGCCTCGCTGCCGTTGCCTTCATAGAGGGCAGCCTCGCCGTCCATGATCAAAGCGGCCTCGGCAGGAGGGGTCATTGCTTCGAGCACCCGCCGGTCGGTGGGGGTAAAGGGTATCTCGGACTTGAACGGCGGGTCGAAGGTGGTGATGAGCTGCTCGACTCCCACCTTGATCCCCTCGCGCCCCTGGGCGAGGGGAGGCGAGCGGCGGGGAACCAGCGACGCCCCCACATCGAGGGAGACAACGCCGACACCGGCTGCGGTTGAGACGCGCACGCCCCGGGGATCCCCCTTGACCGTCACCGTTACCGTGAGGTCATTGCCGCGCGACGCTACGACCACCCCCTCCACATGCGCGTCGCGGTAGCTTCGCAGCTTCTTCCAGCGGCCGCCCGCAGTGTTGCTGAAAACGAGCCGGACCCTGTTGCCCGGGAGCGGATGCAGAACAGGGGCGGGATCACGCTCGAACGCCATGGAGAGACGGGTAAATCCCCCATGGCCGCGCACCCCCACGCGCAGCAGACGGTTGTCCGGGCCGGGATCGGCGCCGGACGTGGCGACCGCGGACAACGGCAGCAGCACAAGAGCACAGAGCAGCAGCTTGATGATGGAACGAATCATGGCATGGACACCTTTTGCGGCCCCGGCACCGGGGAGCCGGATGGCGGGATGGATTTCCCCGGACATACCAAGGCAAAAGCCGTGCCGTAAAACTACACCCTTTACCAGGGCGGACAAGGGGGATTCGGCGGATCAGCGGGGGTGAGCGTCAAAGGGAGGGCAATGGCAGGTCACAATTTTGACACAGACTAGAAATAACGTCAGGCGGCCTTCAGGAACTTTGCCACCTTGGCCACCACCTCGTCGGGCTGGTAAGGCTTCACGATAATGTCACGGGCGCCGTACTTGACCGCCTTGAGGACGGCGGAGCGCGTCCACTCCCTGGCGCACATGATGATGGGGAGGGTATCGCCCTGGGCAATCGCCTTGATCTTGATGCAGACCGCCATGTCCCGGTCGTCGCCGTTGTGGATGCCCAGAACCACGAGCCGCACCCCGCCCTGGTCGAATATCTCCCTGATATCCGCGTCAAGGCCTGCCTCCACCGGCTCGTACCCCTTTTCCTCCAGCAGCGCGCGGATGTGCTGGCGGTCCGATTCATCATCCTCCAGGATGAGGACCCGCCGGCAATTTTCGTCCACTGGCAGCGGCCCCCCGGCTACGGCGGCCACAGATTCCGACGCCGCCTCGCCATTGGCCTCAGCCCCGACTTCGTCCCCCTCGACAGCGGCAGCCTCGCCAACGGCCCCTGCCGCGGCTTCGTCCGCCGGCGGCTCGGGCTCCTCAGCGGGAGGATCGAACAACAGCGCCAGTTCCACGGGGATGAGGACGTCCAGGTTCCCCATCTCCATGCCGCTCAGCTCCATACGGCCGCGGAAGAGGAGATACTCGCCGTCGGGAACCGGTTCGGTTTCGGTCAGCTCGGTGCTTTCCGGGATGAACTTCTTGGGGGGGACGACCTTCAGGTGTACCTTGTTGCCGAAGGAAGGCTGGAATACCGAGTTGAATGAGCCCACCACCTGGTTGACGATCTCGGAAAAGGCATCCACATCGTCGTTTTCCATGATGGCGAGCCGGCGCTTTTCATTGATGCGGGCCGTGGGGATGCCGAGCAGGAATCCGCTCATGCAGATCGCATCGCGGAGGCCGAACACCACATGGAACTTGCCCGCATAGTCGCCGCTGGCCGTAACCTCGGCCACGAAGCAGACGTCATCCATGTCGCAGAAGTACGTCTGCCGGTTGGTGGCAATGCGGTCTGCCTCGCCGATGGCGAGTTCCTGGCCGAGCAGCATGCCGCTGTCTTCGGCGGCTTGCCGGAACGAATTATTGACAACGTCGGTGAGTGTGCCGAAACCTTCCATGGCCGGAAAAAGCTCCTGCTTGACTTAGGCTTCCTTCTGAAGTTTCAGGCCCACAAGAAACCGCGCATCGTCAATGATGAAAGGAATGATGACGCAGTCGTTGTCGGCCATGGCGTTGAGCGTGTACTCCTCGCCCGAAATAACGGTGGGCACCGACAGGTGCAGGTCCGTCCCTCCCTTCGAGAGGGCCATCTTCACATAGCCTCCGAGCATGTTGGCGATCTCGCCCAGGGCATCGTTCACATCCTCGCCCACCTCTTCCACCTCCATGCCGAGCATGTTCGAGGTGACCTTGAGGGCGAGCTCCAGGGGGCAATGGATCGAGAGGATCCCCGAGTAGATGCCCGCCAGCCCCACCATGCCGGTGACGCTGCAGTGGAACGTGGTAACGGGCTCCCTCAGCGGGTACTGGTCCTGGGGCTCCATCATCACCATGGTGCCGAAGACTTCTTTTGTCGCCCCGATGATAAAGCCGGCGAGTTGCTCCTCGCTCAGCTTGCTCGACGAGGCCACATCGGAGTTGAGACTCATAGGAGGCTCCCGAGTTTCTCGTTGAGCTGGTCCGGCGTGAAGGGCTTCTTGATGCTGTCGCTGGCGCCGCTGGAAATGGCTTCTTTCAGGATATCCTCGCCACCTTCGGTGGTGATCATGACGATAGGCGCCTTGTGGCCGTTGGCCCGGGCCTGCCGGATAAACTCAAGGCCATCCATGTTCGGCATGTTGATGTCGGAGAGGATCAGATCCACGCTTTTGCCGGAAAGGACGTTGAGCCCTTCGATCCCGTCACCCGCCTCGAAGATTTCGTCCACGGGCAGCCCAGCCTGCCTGAGCGAGCGGGAAATGATTTTTCTCATGGTCGAGGAATCGTCCACGATGAGTACGTTGGCCATTGGTGTCTCCTTCATTCGATGGGGTTGCGCGTATCCATGCCCGCACGGCAGGCCGGCGAGTCAAAAGCTTGAACGTGCCCGTCGACTCCTCACGGGACGGGGCTCCACGGACACGTCCGAGTGCTATGCACAGTCCGTTCCAGCCTGAACAGGGGGAGGAAGAAATCAGGAGATCCCTTTCCCGTTCAGGTACACGCCGTATTTCTTGTCGTCTCCCTGGATATGCTTGGAAAGCCAGTCGCGCAGGAAGGTCATGACATGCTGGGTCAGCACCGACTTGCCTTCCTGGAGCTGCTTCTGCAGATCGAGCACCTGCATGACCAGGGCATTATGCTCTTTCTTGTGGGCTTCTAAATCGGGGTAGCCGTGCTGCTTCAATACCCGCTCTTCCGCGGCGAAGTGGGTCTGAGTGTACTGGATGAGAGACTTCAGGATGCCTCCCATCACCTGATTCCCCTTGCCGGCCTTCATGGCGTCGAACAACTGATTCACCATGTCCACCAGCTTTTTGTGCTGATCGTCGAACTGCTTCACCTTGACGCTGAGCGAATCGCTCCACGAGATCAATGCCATGCCGTTCACCTCCGAAAAAATTGAAATGCCATGGTTAAGGTTATCGGCACAAGCGTTGGGAACTTTAGCAGAATGTGTCACAGTGGAACAATATACCAATCGTCCGACACGGAAGCTCCCATAAAAAGGCCGGGGTCGCCCGACAACGCATCTGGGGGTTCGGAAACGGGGCGGTCAGACGCTGAGCCTGAATCGTCCGGCGATCTGCTTGAGCTGCTCCGGAAGCTTGCCCCCCTTGGTCGTGGGATCATTCCCATTCTCTGCGTGATCGTCAGTTGCATTGCCGGCATTTCCTCCGCAGCCTTCTACCGGTGACGCATACGGCACTACGCCAAGTCATTCGGCGCACGTTCCGACCACAACGAAGACGCCCAAGACGCTACGGCATGCTGGCATGCCCGGTTGCTGCCCCTCTCATGCTGAGAGCCGGAATGTCACAACAATTTTTTGCAATTGTTCAGCCAAATCTGCAAGCTGCTCCGCGGCGCCGGCGGATTCCTGCGCACCGCGTGCGGTTTCATGGGCCGTATCGGTGATGGTCTGGATGCTGCCGCTGATTTCAGTGGTGGTGGAGGTCTGCTGCTCGGCCGCAGTGGCGATCTGACTGATCTGGAGCGAAACCGAGCCGATCTGCTCCAGGATTTCCCGCAGGGCCGCGCCCGAACGGGCCGCCTCGTCCGTCCCCTTCTCCACCTCGCGCACCCCTTCATCCATGGATGCCACTGCCCCGCGGGTTTCGCTCTGGATGGCCTTGATCATCAGGCCGATCTCACGGGTGGCCCGGGTGGTCCGCTCGGCCAGTGCCCGGACCTCGTCGGCAACCACCGCGAAGCCACGGCCCGACTCACCCGCCCGGGCCGCCTCGATGGCGGCGTTGAGGGCCAGAAGGTTCGTCTGGTCGGCAATATCCTCAATCGTGCCGATGATCTCGCCGATCTGGTCGCTGCGGGAACCGAGGCTGTCAACCGTGCGGGCCGCCTCCTTGACCCGGTCGGCGATGCGTCCCATGACGCTCACGGTCTCCTGGACCACCGCGGCGCCGCTCTCGGCCGTTTCACTCGCATGGCGGGCGCCGTCGGCAAGGGAGACGCAGTTAACGGCAATCTCCATGCTCGTGGCGGCCATCTCCTCGCTGGCCGTCGCCACGGTGGCAGCCTGACCAGCCACGTTCTCGGCCGCCTCCACCATCTGGCGCGACGCCTCCTGGACCTGGCCCGCCGCAGCGGCCACCTGCAGGGCATTGTTGGCAACCGTGCCCACGATCCCCTGGAGTTTCTCCACAAACCTGTTGAAGGCGAGGGCCAGTTCGCCCGACTCGTCTTCCCGCTCCACCGCGATCCGCCGGGTCAGGTCCCCCTCTCCCTCGGCGATGTCCTGCAGGCTCGCCACCGCATGCCGCAGGGGCTGAACCACGCCGAGGCCCACGGAAAAGGCCAGCGACAGGGCAAACAGGGCAAACAGGGCCGTCCCCCCCAGCACCACCCACCGGAGCCGGGCCATGTCGGCACGCACGTCATCCACGTAGATGCCGCTGCCGACAACCCATCCCCAGGGTTCGTACAACTTCACGTACGAGATTTTCTCCACCGGTTCGCTGGCGCCCGGCTTTGGCCAGAGGTAGGGAACGAACCCCTCTCCCTTCTCCCGGCAGATCCTGGCAAACTCGCGGAAAAGGTAGGTGCCGCGCGGATCCTTGTTCTCGGACAGATCAGTGCCGTCCAGGTCGGGCTTGATCGGGTGCATGATCATCCTGGGCGCCAGGTCGTTGATCCAGAAATACTCCTTGCCCTGGTAGCGGAGTTGCTTGACATGGTCGATGGCCCGTTTCCTGGCCTCGTCCTCGGTGATCTCCCCCCGCTTGGCGCGCTCTCCCAGGTCGGCCACGAGATTGTAGGCCACCTCCACCACGCTCTTGGTCTTTTCCTTCTTGCCGTCCATCATCTTCTCGCCGATGAAGGGCAGAAGTGCGAAAAGGACGAGGGCCGCGATGAGGACGACCGTAATGCCGGAGATGGTCATGATTTTCGGCAGGATGCCCCAGTTGCGGTATCGCTTGATCTGCATGGACGACTCCTTTTCGCGCCGGCGCCGGCCGGACGACAGATGTATTCCCTGAGGGTGCGTACAAGTTAGTATCGACCAAAATTGCCGTGACTTTAGCTGACAAAGCGCAATTGCGGAAAAACTGGTGGAGGGAAAACGTACCGGCGGGAGCCACGCCCGACAGGATGAAGCGAAAGGCTGCGGCCAGGGACGGAGAGGATGCCCCGTCTCGCGGCCGGTTACGCCATAATGATGTACAGGGAGTGAAAAAATCAGGGAGGGAAAGACAAACGGGGCACCCCGTGTTCAGAACAGGGCCCTGACCACTTGGGCCGGGGCACCCTCGCGGAGGGAGTAGCAGACCCGGGCGCCTTCGCGCCGGGCCTCCAGGACGCCGTGCTCCCGCATCACCTTCAGGTGTTGGGAAACCACTGCCTGGGGCATGCCGAGGCACTTCCAGATATCCTTGACGCAGGCGCACTCGCGCGCAAGTCCCGCCGCGATCCGCAGCCGCACCGGATGGCCGAGGATGCGCAGCAACTGGGCCGACACCTCGTAATTCCGTGCTAGTTCTTCATTCATGGTCATCACCTCACGAATGTGGTCACCGGGTGATCGGAAACCCGTTGCGATACCAGCCGACGATGCCGTCGTGCATGTTGTAGACCTCGCCGTATCCCCGCTGGGTCAGGTAGCCGGCCACGAGCCCCGAGCGGGACCCCACGGCGCAATAGATCAGCACCGGCCTTCCCTTGGGGATCTGCGCGATGCGGCGCTCCACTTCGTTGATGGGGATGAGCACCGACCCGGACAGGCGGGCCTGGCGATATTCGTCAGGGGTCCGCACGTCCAGGAGAAAGACGTTGCGCTTCGTGTCGAGCAGCGCCTTGGCCTCGGCAGAACCGATGTTACGGTAGGACGCAGCCAGGGCGGTGGCGGCGAGCGACGCCACCATGAGCACGGCAATGATGAACTTCCTAATCATGAACGATCCTTTCCTGACGTTCAGACTTCCAGGGTGTATCCCACCGCAGACGGGTGAAACCGGCCGGGGAATTCATGCATGAGCCGGGCGGCTGCGGCAAAGCCGGTACAGTGGCTTCCCACGAGCTTGTGTACTCCCAGCTCCCGCAGGGACTTCACTGTTTCATCCAGTTGCTCCCGGCCGCAGAAACCGAGATGGGTGCCGCCGATGATCGTGTGGACCAGGGACTCACCGGTGCATTCCACCGCCCATCGGGCCGTGTTGACCACCCCTGCATGGCAGCATCCCAACAGCAGCACCAACCCCCGCTCCGTACGGATCACCAGGGACTGATCATCGCGGACCGGGTCGGGCCGGCAGCCCGCCCCATCGCAGAAAAGCCCCGTGTCGCCGGTCTCGAAGGCGGTCGTGCGGGGGACCTCGCCGGTCAGATAGAGGCCGGGGCCGATCTCCCGGAACCGGGTACCGAAATCGAAATGCGCCCCCTGCCCCCGCAGGAACGCCTCGTCAAAGGGGATCCCGATGGAGAGAGGGGCACCCGTATCCTTCACCCGGTAGCGGGGGGCGAAGATATCGGGGTGAGCCAGCACCTCCTTGCTCCCGCAGGTGCGCAGGAGAGGCCAGAGGCCGCCGGCGTGGTCGTAATGGCCGTGAGAGATGACGACACGGAACACGGCGGCCAGGTTGCGCCCCAGGCGCTGGGCATTGCGCAGGAGCGTCTCACCCATCCCCGTATCGAAGAGGAGCGCGTCCCCCTCCCACTCCACCAGGGCCGCGAACCCGTGCTCGCCCAGGGTGCCGGAAACAGGACCCACCGTGTTGTCGCAGAGGATCGTGATCCGGCGGTTCATTTGTCGCAGCCCCCCTTGGGAAACTTCGGCACCCCCAGTTTTTCCAGGAAGTACACCATGGGGCACCAGTTGGTGAAGCCCGACTGGAAGAGGTTCAGCCCCACAAAGGCGGTGAACCAGAGCCAGTTGGGGTTGTGGAAGCGGGCGAGCGCCAGGGAGAGCATGATGAACGCGCCGGCGATGATTCTGAGCATTCTGTCGATATACATGGCATGCCTCCGTGGTTACGCTTCCAGCAGTTCCGCCGTCCTTCTGGCCACCTCGCCGGTGAGGACCGCACAGCCCCCCTTCCCCTTGGCGTTCTTGGTGGCGATGCGGCAGCAGGTTGCGCCGTACTCGTGTTTGAACCACTCATGGAGCTGGCGGGTGAGACGGTTCACCCGCCGCTTGTCCTCCTTCACCGCCAACCCGAAGGCCATGGTGCCCCCGGAAACCGCCCCGCACAGGCAGCCGGCATTGGAGCCGCCACCGAAGCCGGCCGCCAGCCGCACCACGTCCTGAGGTGTTTCGGGAGAATAGGCGTTGCGCATCGCCATGAGCACCGCTTCGGCGCAGTGCATCCTGCCCGTGCGGTAGAACCCCTCGGCGTCGAGCCCGACCTGCTCGGCAACCGAGTCGGCTGTTGGGTTATCCCTTTTCTTCAACCAGAACATCCGAGTTCCTCCGTTTTTCCTTCCAGCGCTCCACCAGGAAGTAGACGATCGGTATCGTTACCCGCGACAGGGTGGTGGAGGCAATCTCCCCGA
Source organism: Geobacter sp. PheSNFMC (assembly GCF_059620965.1). Taxonomy (NCBI): domain Bacteria; kingdom Pseudomonadati; phylum Thermodesulfobacteriota; class Desulfuromonadia; order Geobacterales; family Geobacteraceae; genus Geobacter; species Geobacter sp. PheSNFMC. The sequence goes on along the minus strand of NZ_JCAMRN010000048.1, from coordinate 14,413 downwards.
ACATGAGCGCCAGGGCGAGCCCCTGGAAGATGGGATCGAAAACGATGACGAAACTTCCCACCACCACGGCCGCTGCGGTCAGGAGCATGGGCCGGAACCGGACCGCTCCGGCCTCGATGATGGCCTCATCCAGGGGGAGTCCCTCCCGCCGCTTCATCTCGGCGAAATCGATCAGGATGATGGAGTTTCGGACGATGATGCCTGCCAGTGCAATGAAGCCGATCATGCTCGTGGCCGTGAAGAAGGCCCCGAACAGGGCGTGCCCGGGCAGGATGCCGATGAGGGTGAGCGGAATCGGCCCCATGATGACCAGCGGCGTGGTGAAGTCCTTGAACCAGGCCACCACCAGCAGGTAGATCATGATCATTACCGCGCCAAAGGCAAGTCCCAGGTCCCGGAAGACCTCGTAGGTAATGTGCCATTCGCCGTCCCACTTGATGCCGGGGCGCTCCTCGCTCCAGGGCTGGGTGGCTGCCCGCTGCTCGATCCGGTAGCCGCCGGGCAGGGGTATCCTGTCGATCTCCTTCTGCATCTTCAGGATGGCATAGACCGGCGCCTCGATGGCCCCTGCCACGTCGCCGGTAACGTAAACCACGCTTTTGAGGTTCTTGCGGTAGAGAGTCTGGTCCTCGACGCCGGTGGAGACCCGCACGAGCTGGGACAAGGGCACGTTCCCCCGGGGACCGGGCACATAGATGGAGGAGAGGGCCTCCACCGAACTCCGCTGCGCCGCCGGGAGCCGCACGTTGATGGCCACGGGCTCCTTTTCCCGGGGGAGATGCATGATTCCCGCGTCGACCCCTCCCAGGGCCAGGCGCAGCGTCCGGGACACATCATCCACGGATATCCCCGACAGGGCCGCCTTCTCCCGGTCCACGGCAAAGGAGACCTTTGGCTGATCGTCCTCCACGTACCAGTCGGTGTCCACCACGCCGTCCACCTTCTCATAGATGGCCTTGATCTTGCGCGCGATGTCCAGGCGCGTGGCATGGTCCGGCCCGTAGACCTCGGTGACCAGGGTCGAGAGGACCGGCGGGCCGGGCGGCACCTCGGCCACCTTGATCCGGGCGCCGTGGCGGTCGGCCACCGCCTTGAGCAGGGGACGGACCTGCTTTGCCAGGTCGTGGGACTGGGCCGAACGCTCGCTCTTGTGGACGAAGTTCACCTGGATGTCGGCCACGTGGGGGCCGGTCCGCAGGTAGTAGTGGCGCACCAGGCCGTTGAAGTTGAAGGGGGCATTGGTCCCCACGTACATCTGGAAATCGGTCACCTCGGGGATGCCTCGGAGCGCCTGCCCCATCTCGGCGGTCATGCGGGCCGTCTCCTCCAGGGGGGTCCCCTCGGGGGCGTCGATGATCACCTGGAGCTCGTTCTTGTTGTCGAACGGCAGCATCTTCACCGTCACGAGCTTGAAATAGAGAAGCGAGCACGACGCCGCCAGCAGCACCGCCACCCCCACCATGAACCCGGTACGCAACGGGCGGTTGTGGAGCAGGGCCCCCATGATCTTCCGGTAGAAGATGGTAAGCTTCGACTCCTCGGCCTCCTCGGCGCTGCCGTAGTGGGACTCCCCTTTCATGAGGCGGTAGGCAAAGTAGGGGGTCACGATGAAGGCGATGAACATGGAGATGAGCATGGCCATGCTGGCCCCCACCGGGATCGGCCGCATGTACGGCCCCATGAGCCCCCCCACGAACCCCATGGGCAGGATTGAGGCGATGACCGCGAAGGTGGCCAGCACCGTGGGGTTGCCGATCTCGTCCACGGCCCGGATGGCCGCCTCCAGCGGCTTGAACCGGGTGGTGGTGAAGTAGCGGTGGATGTTCTCCACCACCACGATGGCATCGTCCACCAGGATGCCGATGGAGAAGATAAGGGCAAAGAGAGTGATCCGGTTAAGGGTGTAGCCGATCTGGTTGAAGACCAGCATGGTCAGTGCCAGGGTCACCGGAATGGCAACGGCGGTCACGGCCCCGGCCCGCCACCCCATGAAGACGGCAATGAGGATCGTGACCGAGATGGCCGCCAGGAACATGTGGTAGAGCAGCTCGTTGTTCTTCTCCCGGGCGGTCTCGCCGTAGTTGCGGGTCACCGTGACCTTCACGTCGGAGGGGATCACCTTGCCCTTGAGTGCCTCCACCCGATGGAGAAGGTCCTCGGCCACCCAGGTGGCGTTGGCCCCCTTGCGTTTGGCCACGGCAATGGTTACGGCCGGATAGTTTTCCGCCTGATTTCCGCTGATCCCCTTGGTCCCCGCCGCCGGCCCCAATCCGAAGAAGACGTAGCTGGACGGCTCCGGCGCCCCGTCAGTGACCGTGGCCACGTCGGCCAGGTAGACGGGGCGGCCGTTGAAGACTCCCACCACGAGCCGGCGGGCATCGTCCGCAGTGGCGATGAAGGAACCGGTCTCCACGATCGTTTCCCGGTTGCCCGCGGCAAAGGCACCGGACTGGAGCGAGGCGTTGCCGGCGTGGATGGCGCCGGAAACCTGGAGCGGCGAAAGATTGTAGGCCGCCAGGCGCGCACTGTCCAGGCGGACCGACAGGGTTCTGCTGAGGCCCCCTTTGATCTCGGCCTCGGCCACGTTTTCGCCCTTCTTCAGTTCATCGCAGAGCTCCCGGGCGATGCGGCGGAGCATGAACCCGTCGTACCGCTCGGACCAAAGGGTGAGGGAAAGGATCGGCACGTCGTCGATGGACTTGGGGACCACGAGCGGTTCGCCCGCGCCGGGGGGGAGGAGGGTCCGGTTGCTCATGAGCTTGTTGTAGAGCTTAACGAGGGAGTCTTCCATGTTCTCCCCCACCAGGAAGCGGACCGTCACGAGTCCCATCCCCGGCCGGCTCATGGCGTAGACGTACTCCACCCCGTTCACTTCCCACATCTTCCGCTCGATGGGGGAAACCACCCGTTCCTCCACCTCCTGGGGAGTGGAGCCGGGCATGGGGAGGTAGATATCCACCATCGGCACCACGATCTGGGGCTCCTCCTCCCGCGGGGTCACCAGGACTGCGTAGACCCCCAGGAGCAGGGAAGCGATGACGATGAGGGGCGTCAGCTTGGAATCGATGAACGCCCGGGCTATTTTGCCGGCAAAGCCGAGATGGTGATTATCCATGGTGATCAGAACTCCGGAAAGGTCCATCCCTGGTGCAGGACCAGGACAATACCGATGATGAACAGCCAGGCCGCCAGCAGCCAGAGAAGCCAGGACGGGAAGCCGGCATTGGTTTCGTCTCGTTCAGGGTCGCGTCCGTCGTCGTGCATGGCGGCGGCGCCTCCCCGCGCCGGAGCGCGGAGCAACGGGCTGCCGCGCCTCCTTTTCCACAGGCATCAGCCTTACTGGATCTTCGCCCCCTCGACGACCTTTTCCAGGCCGGCCGCAATGACCCGTTCGCCTGCCGTGAGCCCCGAAAGAATCTCGATCCGGTCGCCCAGGGGCTTCCCCGTCTTCACGAGCCGCAGCCGGGCGACGTTCCCCTGGTCCACCGTCCAGACCGAGGAAAGGGCCCCCCGTTCCATCACCGCCGACTTCGGCACGAGAATCCCCTGCCGTTCGCCGGTGGCAATGAAGGCCCGGCCGAACATGCCGGACCTGATCCCCGCGCCAGCCAGTTCCACCTTGACGGTGAAGGTTCTGCTCGCCGGATCAGCGGCGGGCACGACCTCCACCACCCGGCCTTCCAGCGAGAGCCCGGCCCCGTCGATGGTCACCGGCACGCGCTGGCCACGCTTCACCCGGCCGGCCAGGGATTCGGGAACGGACGCCTCCAGGCGGTGCCCCCCGTCACCCTCGATGGTCATCAGCGGCGTGCCAGGAAACACGGTCATGCCGTTTTCCACCTGCTTTGCGGTCACCACCCCGGCAAGGGGGGAGACGATGCGGGTGTAGCCCGCCACAACCCCGGCCGCCCGGGCACTCTCCCTGCTCGCCGCCAGACGGGCCGTGGCCCGCCCCACACCCTGCTCGGCCACGTCCCGGTCGGCGCGGCGGTTGTCCATCTCTTGACGGGTCACGGCCTCATCCTTGAAGAGGTTCGCGTAGCGCTCATAGGTTGCGTCGGCCAGCCGCTTGCGGGCGCGGGCCTCGTCCAGTGCCCGCTCCGCCTCGGCCACCTGGGCGGCCGCAGCGGACGCCTGGGCCGAACTCTCGGCGGCCTCCAGGGTCACCAGGAGCTTTCCCTTGCCCACCCGGTCACCCTCCCGCACGAGAACGCCGGTTACGGTGGCGGGAAGCCGGGCCGCAATGACTGCGGCATCTGCGGCGCGTACCGTCCCCACCGCCTCCGCGCCGTCCGGGATTGCCTGGCCGGCTGCCGGCACCAGTGTCACGCCCGTCACGACGGGGGGCTGCTTCGATTCCGCCTTGTCCGCCTTGTGGCCGCAGCCCGTGAGGGCCACGCCCAGGAGGACGACGCCACAGGCCCCTCTCACTCCTCTCCCCATCCTCATTTCACCGTCTCCTTCAGGAATAGTCCGGCCGCGTGGTAAACGCGGGCCGTGGCCAGCAGATAATCGCTCTCGCGCTCCACGAGGCCGGTCCTGCTCCGATTCAGGGCCGACTGGGCATCCAGCAGTTCCACCATGGTGGCGAGACCGTTTTCGTACCGCTTCGCCACGATGCGCATCCCTTCGTCGGCAGCCAGCAGTGCGTGACGGGCCACCTCCAGCCGCTTGCCGGCCTCTTCGCGGCGCAGGGCAGCCTCGCGCACCCGGAGCACCACCTCCTTGCGCTGCTGTTCCAGGTACTGGAGCGCAGCCTGCCGGACGGCACCGGCCCTGGCCTGGTCGTGTGAACGACGCAGGCCGTCGAACAGTTCCCACCGGAGGTTCACGCCGGCCATCCAGGCGTCGTTGTCCCGGCCCAAGGGGATATCCCGGTCATTCATCTGGTAGGACGCCCCGGCATAGACCGTGGGGAACCAGGCACTGCGCGCAGCCCCTACCGCCGCCTCGGCCCGGGCCACGTTCTTTTCGCCCCCCTTCAGATCGCTGCGATTGGCCAGGGCCTCCCGCACCAGCTCATTCTCGGAGAGCCGCACCGGTGCGCTGGTCAGTTCCTCGGCGATGTCCAGGGACTCGCCGGCCTCCCCCCCCACGGCCAGGGCCAGCCGCATCCGCGCCAGGCGCAGGTCGTTCAGGGCAGTGATGGTGCGCTGCTCCGACTCGGAGAGAAAGGTCCGCGCCCGCAACTCGTCGGAACGGAGCGCGGTACCCTCCCGGCTCCGGGCCTGGGCCACCCGCAGGCTCTCCCGGGCCTCGGCCACCTCCTTCTCCGTTGCCGCCAGGGTCGCCCGTCCCTTCTGGACATCGAGATACGCCGCATAGACCGCCAGGCCCACGTCCTCCCGCCGCTGGGCCAGAACGAAACCGGCCCGTTCCGCCTCTTTTTCGGCCATCTCCCGGTCATAGCCTATGCTCAGGTCGAACAGGGGCTGTTCCAGGGTGACCGCGGTCCGGAAGTCCCGGTAGGACGAAGGAGTGTTCAGATTTTCAAGCTGGAGATCGTCGAGGGTGAATCGCCCCTGGTCGAGCTTCATCATGAAGACCCGGACCGGCGCGTCCGACACGGCAAAGCCCTCTTCGAGGAAGATATGGGGAAAGTAGCGGCTGCGGCTGGCTGCGGCTCCCCGTTCGGCCGCCTCCTGCTCAAAACGGGCGCCGCTCACCAGATGATTGTGCCCAAGGGCCGCTTGCAGGGCATCCTGCAGCGTGACTGACCGGTCGGCGGCGAACAGGACCGGAGGACAGAGAACCAGTATCAAAAACGCAACACGAAGCGACCTCACCACATCCCTCCCCGTGGCTGCACAGCCACATGCCAAACATATAATTTTGTATATATATACTGTATCGAATGTTGTCAACGAAAAAAGTATACCTGATCTTGAAAAATTTTTCATTTTTCCCTGAACCGCTGCGGAGCGTTTCAGGGAACGCGCTGCCGGAAAGGAATTGACAAATGCTGAAACTAAACCCTAGACTTGGCATTCCAGCCAGGGAGGTAGCGTGCTCAACAAGGAAAAATGGAAGAAAAACATCAAGGCGATCCTCTCGCTGGACAGCCATCCGGGGCACATTGCGGCGGGTTTCGCTGTGGGCGTCTTCATCAGCTTCACTCCGTTCTTCACCTTTCACACGCTGATGGCCATTGCCGCCGCATTCATCTTCCGGCTCAACAAGCTCACCTGCGTCACCGGAGCCTGGGTGAACACGCCGCTGACGGTCGTTCCGGTTCTGGCGATCAGCTATAAACTGGGGCGGGTCATGCGGGGGCTTCCTCCCGCAGAGCTCTCCTTTGACAAACTCGACTGGCACGCCCTCAAGCCCCACGCCACATCGCTCCTGCTGGGCACGTCGGTCATCGGCTTTGTGGCGGCGGTCATCGCCTACGTCATCTGCTACTGGCTGGTGATTCGCTTTCGCCGCAAGGATGAAACCCTGGCGACCCTGGCGGAAGAAATGGAAGAGGTGGGAGAAGAGCTGGAATAATGAACCGGAAAAAGCGGAATGCAAAAGGGGCGACCATGCGGCCGCCCCTTTTTTATTTGCCGAGGAACGGGCTGAAGACCATGTAGGTCACGTAAGACATGATTGCCGAGGCCGGGATGGTAAGGACCCAGGCCCAGAGGATACGGTAGGCCACATTCCAGTTCACGGCCGTGATGCGCTTGGAAAGCCCCACGCCGAGGATGGTGGAGGTGATGACGTGGGTGGTGCTGACCGGCATGCCGATGGAGGACGCCCCCAGGATGACGCCGGCCGAGGCGGTTTCGACGCAGAAGCCGTGCACCGGCTGCAGCTTGACGAAATCCTTTCCCACGGTCTTGATGATCCGCCATCCGCCGGCTGCGGTGCCGAGGCCCATGGCCACGGCGCAGGCGATCTTGACCCAGGTGGGCACCTCGAAGGTGGCAAGGGCCCCGTAGCTCACCAGCGCCATGGTGATGACGCCCATGGACTTCTGGGCATCGGCGGTGCCGTGGGAAAAGGCCATGAATGCGGCAGAAAGGACCTGCAATCGGCGGAAGTGCTTGTTTATGGAGTGGGGTGAGGTGCTCTTGAAACTCCAGAGCATGACCACCATGACGATGAATCCGAGGAGTGTCCCGATGACGGGCGAAAGAATGAGTGAAAGGATGATCTTCTGAAGGCCGTCCCAATGAAGGGCCGCCGTGCCGGCATGGGCGATGACCGCCCCCATGATTCCGCCGATGATGGCGTGTGACGATGACGAGGGAAGACCGTAGTACCAGGTGACGAGGTCCCAGACAATGGCCCCCAGGACCCCGGCGAGCACGACCATCTGGGTCACGTTACCGGCATCCACGATCCCCTTGCCAATGGTGGAGGCCACCTTGGTTGAAATCATTGCCCCCGCGAAGTTGAGCACCGCCGCCATGACGATGGCCGACCGGACCGACAGCGCCCGGGTCGAAACGCAGGTGGCAATGGCATTGGCCGTGTCGTGAAATCCGTTGATGTAGTCGAACACAAGCGCCGCCCCGATGACCAGGACGAGCATGATCAGCGTAGTGTCAAGCATTCTTCACCACCACGCTTTCGAGGATGTTGGCGGCATCTTCGCATTTGTCCGTGGCCCGCTCCAGGGTCTCGTAGATCTCCTTCCACTTGATGAGCTGGATCGGATCCTTCTCCTCGTCGAAGAGGCGGCTGACGGCTTCGCGGCAGACGCGGTCGGCCTCGTTCTCCAGGGCGTTCACCTCGACGCAATGCTCGGCGATGTGCTCGAACTTCTCGCCAAGGTGCGATACCGCCTTTTCGATGGCCAGACAGCCCTGAAGAATCAGAAAGGCCAGTTCCTTGGCCTCAGGGGTCGGCTTTTCCACGTTGTACATGATGAAACGCTGGGCCGAGGCGTCGATGAGGTCGATAATGTCGTCCAGGGCCGCGGCCAGGGCATAGATGTCCTCGCGGTCGAAGGGGGTGACGAAGCTCTTGTTGAGCTTCTGGATGATGTCGTGGGTGACGGCGTCGCAGGCGTGCTCCACGTCCTTGATCTTCTTCTGGCTCGCCAGGGGGTCGTCATAGCTGTCGAGCATCTGCTTGAGGAGCTTTCCCCCTGTCACGATATTGGCCGCCATGTCCTTGAACATGGCAAAGAATTTCTCTTCTTTAGGAATGAGACCGAACATCTGCTACCTCCGCAGTTCCGGCGGACGACCGTCGGGTTGGATTGCCAAACGGAAGAGACATACCACATTACGCTCCTGATGCCTATGAAAAATATTACAACAGCGTTACCGTTTCATGAAAACGCAACCTTTGTTTTGACTTGATTTTCCAAGGGGTTTCCTCTAGGGTCTAGCGTCGAAAACGAGGGAGACACCATCCATGGACATCCTACACGCAGCGGTCCTCGGCATCCTGCAGGGGCTCACCGAAATACTTCCCATCAGCAGTTCCGCCCACCTCATTCTCGTTCCCTGGCTTCTGGGATGGCCGGAGTCGGGGCTCACCTTCGACGTGGGGCTCCACGTGGGGACCTTGATCGCACTCTGCGTCTATTTCCGGCGCGACATCGCGTACCTGTTGAGCGATGCCGTCACCGGCCTGCGGGAAGGCTTCGGGAGCCAGACATCCAGGCTTCCGTTCTACATCATAGCCGGCACCGTGCCGGCGGCCATTGTGGGCAAGACCATGGAGGAGCCCATCGAGGCGTTTTTCCGGGGCAGCCACACCCTCATTGCCGTGCTCCTCATCGCCTTCGGCCTTCTCCTGGCGCTGGCCGACACCACCGGCCCCAAACGCTGGAGAATGGACCGGGTCGACCTGAGGGGCGCGCTTCTGATCGGCCTGGCCCAGTGCCTCGCCCTGGTCCCCGGCGTCTCCCGCTCGGGCATTACCATTACGGCGGCCCTGTTCCTCGGCTTTACTCGCGACACGGCGGCCCGCTTCTCCTTTCTCCTGTCCCTCCCCATCGTGGCCGGAGCCGGCATCCTGAAAATGGGCGAACTGGCCCGCCACGGCATCCCTGCCGGAGAGTTGGCGCCCCTGCTGACGGGCATGGCGACATCGGCCGTTTCGGGCTACCTGGGCGTGGCCTTGCTCCTCAGGCTCGTCCAGCGCTACTCCCTCTACCCCTTCGTCTGGTACCGGCTCCTGGCGGGCGGGGCGGTCCTCGCCTACCTCTTAACCCGCTGACCCATCTTCAATCTTTTAATAATTTTTAATTCATGGTAACGTTTCCCTCCCGGCCCACGGTCGAGGGAACAGTGCATCCAGGGAGGGACTGCATGGCAGGCGGCATCAAGACGTGGCCCGAGAACGAGCGGCCACGGGAAAAGCTCTTGCGGCGGGGCGCTCCGGCCCTTTCGGACGCGGAACTGCTGGCCCTCATCATCCGGACCGGTGACTCGGTGACCGGACGGAGCGCCATCGACCTGGGGCGGGCGCTCCTTCAGGAGTGCGGCGACCTCCGTACCCTCGCCGGAGCCACCGTGAGCGAGCTCTGCGCCGTGAAGGGCATGGGAACGGCAAAGGCAGCCTCCATCAAGGCAGTCCTGGAAATGGCCTCGCGCGTCAATTCCGAGCGGCTCATGATCTGCAGCGAACGATTCACCTCTCCCGAACAGGTCTATAATCACTACCACTATGCCTTCCGGGACCGGCGCAAGGAATACTTCATGGCCCTGCTCCTGGACGGAAAGAACCGGATCATGCGCGAGATCCAGGTTTCGGAAGGCTCCCTCAACCAGAGCATCGTTCATCCACGCGAGGTCTTCAACCCGGCCGTCCGGGAGTCCGCGGCCGCGGTGATCCTCGTCCACAACCACCCCACCGGCGATCCGGCCCCGAGCCGCGAAGACCTGGAAATCACCCGCCGTCTGCGGGAAGCGGGTGATATCATGGGGATCAAGGTCCTAGACCACATCATCATCGGCGACGGCCGCTTCACCAGTTTCGTCTCGGCTGGATTACTGTAACCGTCCGTCCCCGCGGCATGGGAAAACGGGCGAGCGGTGCCGGAGGATCAGTGCTGCAGGAACGAGGCGATCCCCGCCTCGAAACGGCATGGTTCGAAGCCGAAGACGGAGGGCCAGGGATTCGAGCAGATATTTTCCTCGGTCAGCAGGATGATCTGGTCCATGGTGAGGGGAAAGAAGGAAAATCCCTGCATGATCGGCACCACGAGCTTCAGCAGCCCCAGCGGTTGGGGAATCTTGACCACATGGCCCTTGCCGAGCACTCGACCGATGGTGTCGAGGACCTCGTTGTAGGTGAGGCGGTCAGGGCCGCAGAGCTCATAGGTCTGTCCGACGGTTTCCGGCATGTCCAGGGCGAGGGCGAAGCAGCGGGCCACATCGTCGACCGACACCGGTTGGAGCCGGTAGGTACCGTCGCCGATGACCGGCACGGCCGGAAACCTGCGGACGAATCCCGCCAGCATGTCCACAAAGGCGCCCTTGGGCCCGAAGATCAGGGATGGCCGAAAAATGGTCCAATCGAGCCCCGACTGACGCACGACCTCCTCCGCCTGCCACTTGGTGCGGTGATAGGCCGCGGTGGCGTCAGGGCGCGTGGCCAGCGCCGACATCTGGAGGTGGCGCCGGATGCCCGTTGCCTTGGCCGCCCCCACCACGTTGCGCGTGGCGTCCACGTGGAGCTTTTCAAAGGTTATCCCCCGGCCGGGAAACTCCCGGATAATCCCTACCAGGTTGACGGTGGCGTCGCAGCCGGCCACGGCCCCGGCAAAGGTATCCGGCCGCGTCACGTCGCCCTCCACCTGCTCGATCCCGGCCTCGATCCCCTCGCTCCGCCGGTGGACCAGGAGCCGGAGCGAATGCCCCCGCTCCAGCAGCGCCCTCCGTACGTGCCCCCCCACAAAACCGGTTCCTCCGGTAACGAATATTTTCATGGGCGTCCCTCCGATCCGGAGCTCGACTGATGCTCCATTGAGGTGAAGTGTAGCGCATCCGCCGCCGATTGCCACACCTTCCACCGGCATGATCGCATACTGTATACAATCTGCTTGTCATCCTTAGAACGGTATGTTAATAACTTAGTATTTTCCAAGCAACCATAAGGAGAACCGGCCATGAGCGAACAGGGAGCGGTCTGCTACACATTCGAAGCCGCCGTTGAAATGGCGATAACCATGGAGGAGGAAGGATTCAGGCACTACCTTGACGCGATCCGCAGGGTGAAGAACAAGGGGGCCAAACAGATCCTCAAGGAAGCCGCCCTGGACGAACTGGAGCATAAACTGAGCCTGGAAAAGGCCCTGCTTGATGGCCAGATGGAAGGGGCCGGCTCCATGGAACGGCAGATTCCGACCATGAACCTGGGTTATGTCCTGGCCAAAAAGGAGCTCTCACCCGAGTCCGACACCCGGGAGGCCCTTGCCTACGCCATTCACCTGGAAAAAGGTGCCATCGACTTCTACCAGCGCATGGCCCAGGGATGTGCCGGCGCGCCCATGGCCAAGCTCTTCGACCGGCTGCTGGCGGACGAGACCAAGCACCTGCAGCAGCTTGAGGACATGTACGAACAGCACTTCATGACCGAAAACTAGCGTAGAACGCCTTCGAATTAAAAAAGGGAAGAGGCCCTCGCCTCTTCCCTTTTTTAATTCCGGATCATCCCCGATCGCAATCAGGCGATCTCCAGCAGCTTGATTTCAAAGACCAGCTCGCGGCCGGCCAGCGGGTGATTGGCATCAAGGGTCACCGTATCGTCGGTCATGGCGGTCACCGTCACGTTGAAAACCTGGCCGTCATCCTGGGTAACCTCGTACTGCTGGCCGATGACCGGGTCGGCCCCGGCCGGCAGGTACTGGCGCTCCACCTCGGCCACAAGTTCGGGCATGCGCGCCCCATAGGCCTTGTCCTCGGGAATCGTTACGGTCTTCGCCTCGCCGGGGCTCATGCCGACAACCGCCTCCTCAAAGCCCGGGATGACCTCGTCCTGGCCCACGGTGAACTTCAGGGGACCGCTTTCCTCCGACGAATCAAAAAGCTCCCCCGTAGTGAGCGAGCCCGTATAGTGAACCGTGACGGTATCCCCCTGCTTTGCCTGTGCCATGTGTCCGTTCCTTTCCTCGTGAGATGACAGCCGTTCGCAACTATACCAGCGGGGATGCCGTAAATCCATGCAATTCTGAAGTCCATCGGGCAGTTGCGCGGCCCGGCGGGACCGATCACGCCACCACGGTCCGAATGGCGAAATCGGGCGGAGCCATCAGTGCCTTCTTGACCGAGCAGAGCTCCGCGGACTTGACCAGGGCGTTGCGGTACTTTTCAGGGAAATCGGGCGGCACCACGATCTCCATCTGAACCCGTGACAATCTCTTCCTGCCGTCTGCCGTGGGGTCAAACTCCATGGTCTGGCGCAGGGAGATATTCTCCGTGGCGATGCCGCGTTGCTGGCAGAAGGCGAGGACGTAAAAGCCGGCGCAGGTGCCGATGGATGCCAGGAAATAATCATAGGGAGACGGTGCCGTCCCCTCGCCCCCCGACTCCACCGGCTGGTCCGTGGGGATCACCATGCCGCCCAGTTCGGCGTTCACCTTTTTCCCACCGGGAAAGGTAACGATCAGCTCCATATTCCCTCCTAGTTCCCCGCCTTGATCGCTTCGAGCCGCTCCTTGGCCCGGGCGGCCAGTTCCGACTGGGGATGCTTGGCCACGATCTCTTCGTAGAGCTTTGTCGCGTGCTCCAGATTGTGCTGTTTCTCCTCGAACCGGGCGGTGTCGTAAAGCTCCTGGGCGCCCTTGCCCGAGCAGGCGGCAAGAGCGAGAACGGAGGAGACCAGGGCAAGAACTGCTCTCTTTCTCATTGTGCTGACACTCCTTCCTGATCCGGCAGGCAGCCGGATGCGACGGGTTGATCTGTCCGCGCTCCGCCACCGTAGCCGGCGGCGTGGTAGGAACTGCGGACATAGGGGCCGCTCTCCACGTGGCGGAACCCCATCTTTTCGGCCAGACCCTTCAGCCGGTCAAAGGTCTCGGGAGGGACGAACTCCCGCACGGGGTGGTGAAACCGGCTCGGAGCCAGGTACTGGCCGAGACTGAGGTAGGTGCAGTCGACCCGCCGCAGGTCGGCCATCACCGCCAGGACTTCCTCTTCCGTCTCACCCAGGCCGAGCATGAGCCCCGACTTGGTGGCACACCCCGGCGCCAGTTCGCGCAGGGTGCGGAGCACCGCCAGCGAACGGCCGTAGTCGGCGCCGGCACGAATGGCGTAGAGACGGGGAACGGTTTCCACATTGTGCCCGATGATCCGGGGGGCGGCGGCCACGACATCCGCCAGGGCCGTGCGGCTGCCGAGAAAATCGGGCACCAGAAGCTCTACGGCGGTTGCGGGCGCACCACGGCCGATGGCCGCCACGGTGGCGGCGTAGTGGCCGGCTCCGCCGTCGGGAAGATCGTCCCGGGTGGGGCTCGTGATCACCACATGGGCCAGACTCAGACGGACAACGGCCTGGGCCACCCGTGCCGGCTCGTCCGGGTCGGGCGGCAATGGCTCGCCCTTTGCGACGTTGCAGAAGGAGCAGAGCCGGGTGCACTCCGCGCCGAGAATCAGAAAGGTTGCCTGGCGTTCCCGGAAGCACTCGGTGATGTTGGGGCAGCGCGCCTCCCGGCAGACCGTGTGGAGCCGCAACTCTCCCAGCAGCTCATCCATGGCGCCGTGGGCAGCAGGGTTGATTTTTTTCCGGAGCCATTCCGGCTTGCGGTGGATGTTCACCCGTTCTCTCCCCCGAAATTCCAGCCGTCGTTGCCGTAGCGCTCCCGGAGGAGCCGGTCCGCGGTCTCCCGTTCCGCCGGTGAGAGTGCCGACGGGACCAGCGCCACACCGAGGGCCGCGCGGAAGGAGCGGGCCAGGAGCGCTCGCAGCCGGTCCGCCCCGTCAGTCACCCCCAGGGCGGCCAGATCAGTGGTCCCCTCCCGGAGGCCCACGGGCACCGACCGAAAAAAGGATAGTGCCTCTCCCACCCCGTCCGCCAGGGGGATGGAACCGTGCTGAAAAATGGCGTCCCGCAGCCGGCGCTGGGCGTTGCCGCCGATCTTCCTCCCGTTGATGACGATGTCGCTTTCCTCCCTGCCCGCAAAGCAGAGGGGGGTCCGCGCCCCGAGCCTCGCATCTCCGGGGGCATCATCCGCGGCCCAGCCCGCTGTCAGACCCAGCTCCCCGTAGAAGCGGAGCAGAAAGCCGGTGAGCGCCCGGAACGACTCCTTCACCCCCCGCGCTCCGGCAATGTGACGGGGGGCGCAGACCAGGGAATAGGTCAGCTCGGGGCCGTGATAGATGAGTCCGCCGCCGGTGATCCGGCGGACCACCGGAATGCCTGCCCGACGGCAACGCTCCCGGTCGATCGCCTCTTCGGCCTTCTGGAAGCGCCCCACGGAAAAGGCCGGCGGCTCCCAGCCGTAGAGGCGGAGCACCGGCGCTGCCCC
>NZ_JCAMRN010000047.1:0-34494 GCF_059620965.1 Geobacter sp. PheSNFMC | reverse complement strand
GGGGTAAATCTTGATCCTGCTTCTGCCGGTCGAAGTTGACCAGAGGTCACGGCGCTTAATGTTGTAGGTTTCGGTCACCGTCTTGGTTGCCGCGGTAACCCCACGATCCGTCGTCTTGTTGAGAGCAGAAACAAAAGCCGCTTGATAGATAGCCGGGTTCAATGTTTCCCGGATGCTATCCATTCCTTCGACGGTGGCGGTAAATTCAGTCATGGCGTTTTCCTCCTCTTGATAGTCCGGCTTTTGTGGCAGGTCGCGGCGCTACGATTCACCGGCACCGGATAGAGTAAACGGGACATTGTTCTGTTTCAGGAACGACAGAACGGCCCGGCGTGCGGAATTGACCTGCCGGGTGATTCGCTGAAGATTCAGTACCATGTCCCGGTTGAGGTAATCCAAGAGGTGCACCTCGAAGTTCCAGACAGTCCCGATCCGGTTCGCATTTCTGACAGACCTCCGCAGTGCGCGGAGGTGATTGAGAAGGACGCGGGTTTCGATGGTCGCCTTCAGGATTGCCAACTGAAGCTCCAAGTCGGCTTCCCTGAAACCGGGAATTGGTTCCTTGCGTTTCATTCGTAATCCTTTCCCTTCAAAGCTTGCCGACTCCGACAACGCCCCGCTTAGGCCCCGGGGTCTACTCGGCAATTCTGCTTGAATTCCTCGAGTACCGACCTTGGAATGAATAGGCCCTTCGATCTACCAAACCGGAAGGCCGGTTTCAGGCGTCCCTGGTCAATCAGGTTATAGACATGCTGCCTTGAGCAGCAGATATCACGGGCAATATTTTTCACGCTAATCATCTCTTCCTTACTAAAAATCAGCGGTTTCTTCATGTTCCAGCCTCCTGCAAACTTATTTGCCAACCGCTCGTTCAATAAACACCGTGGTACTCAGTCGCGTCATCCGCAACCTTCAGGGAAAGGAGAAAGCTGAAGGCACTGAGCAACGGGAGGTGTTCACCTCTTTCACGCCACGACACATAAAAGAGCCCGTATATCCTTCCCATTGGCGCTCCACATACACCAATGGTAAGGCACAGGTCAGCCAGCCCTTAAGGCCTTGGCTTCCCTTTTTTTCTCCGCCAGACTTTCCAGTCTTTCAATGTGGGCCTTGTAGCTGGACATTTCTGCCTTGAGCCGGTCAATCTCCCACTGAATACGCCCTTCATCCCACGCCTCGTCGAAATAGAGAACGGCCATGATTCCTCCTCTGGTGCTGGATTAATCCAGGTATTTTTTCTCCAGTTGCTTGATAGCCACGTCATAACTTTCGGT
Source organism: Geobacter sp. PheSNFMC (assembly GCF_059620965.1). Lineage (NCBI taxonomy): Bacteria > Pseudomonadati > Thermodesulfobacteriota > Desulfuromonadia > Geobacterales > Geobacteraceae > Geobacter > Geobacter sp. PheSNFMC. The sequence goes on along the minus strand of NZ_JCAMRN010000047.1, from coordinate 33,220 downwards.
ACCTGTGCAGAAAGTCGCGTCATATACGTACCCTTCGAGAAACCCCATCTCCCTCGACACGACCCCGGTAGGGGGGAGCAAATTGCCCCTACCAAGTGCCACAAAAGCGCCCCGGAGAATGGCGGCTGCCCTGGAAAGCTCATTTTGGGCTATCGCTCCCCATACGGCTTGTTCACATCTCTTGAGTTGCGTCGTTATTTCCTTTTCTTTCTCCATGGCGGCACTGATGTCGTTCTCCGAAACCCTCAATACTGATGAAAATGTTTTTTCTTTCCTTTCCAGAGCGGTAACTCGCCCCTGAGAGGACTCCAACGTCGTGTCGTCTATCTCGCCCCTCGCATACTGTGTTACGGCGGCTTCTTGCCCGGTGCGGGCCTCGTGCAACTGGCGGCTGATTTGGACCAACTTTCCCCTGATTTCGTCGCGTTTCTGGTTCAGACACGCGGTATACGCCATGGCCCCTTCAAGAGCCTTGCGGTTTCTGTTGATCTCAGCTTTGATTCTTTCAATTTCATTCACCATTATTTTTCCTTTCGTTTTAATTAATTTGCGCCGTGGCGCTCCCTTCTCCAGGAGCTAGGGGCATGACCAGTACCCTTATTGAGAGAATGGAGCGGCGGGAAGGCGCATTTCCCCCATTTCCGCAAAATGGGGACCCGCTGAATCAGACCCAGACATGCGCATCTACCCTACCGGGTCCAATTTTTGGGACTCCTGATCCAACCTTTCAAGTTCGTCTTGTATGTCGCTTCGTTCCCGCTGCATGTGCACAATCAATTGAGCCAGGGCACGGAGAGCCCCTGTAAGAAGAAGCTTTTGAGCTGTCCGCTTTGTTCGCTCGTCAGGTTCTACCATCACAATCACCTCCTTTCGTCAGAAATGCGGTTCATACCGGGCTATTATCCGGGCGGACTCCTCTTCGGCCTCTTCGAGGCCCGGCCATATCAGAACGGTGGTCGGCCGTCCGAGTCAAATTGCGGGGAATCCTCGACTTGCTCTTCCTCGGGGGCACTCAGCACATAAACCCTTTGACGACCAAGTCCCGGCAGGATCTCCCGGCGGGTGTGCCCCCCACCCTCTCCCGGTTGCAACCATCCGTGTTGTCTGAGCACGTCGGCAGCCCACCGGACCGGAGCGGGGCGAACCACCTCTTTAAACTGTTCCGATGGTAGAAAATACTCAGTGATTGACGAACCGGTAATGGAGGAAATGCTTCTCTTCCACCCCCTGCGGTCTATAATCGGCCTGCCGGCCGCTCTCTGCCCGCTGTCGATCTCTTCAAACCGGGAAGCGCCGTCCCTTGTGAGGGCCATTTCCACCCGTTTCAACAGTTCAGCCTCTTCGCCATCGCCATGGGTGCCACGCTCTCTCAACCACGCCAAGAACAGCTCGGCAACACTGGCCGAAGCCTCACCATTGCCCCAGGGAAGCAGGCCGTATTTAATCCCCAACTCTCCGGCGGCGGCGATCAATGAAAATGACTTTGCAACCCGTCTCACCTGTCCACCAGCATTCGCCGGAACGTATGTGGTCAAAAATTCGGCCTCAATCTTTTCGATCCGGGCAACCAACCCCGCCTTATCCCGGCGAAGTTCAGCGACCAGTTTCTCCATGAATACCGGAAACACATGACCGTGGTTTTCATCACACATGCGCCGCAATTCATCAGCGAAGGCACCGCCGTCCGGCCTGCCATGTAGATAATCAAAAGCGCCGTACGCCCTGCTAACCGGCGTATCCACGAACCTGAGTTGTTGTCCCTGGTATAATTCGCCCTTCCCGTCGCGGCCCTTCGCTATGTCTCTAACCGGGGCTTCTCCGCCACAAACCATAACGGTCTTATAGTGCCGCTGCGGTGCGGCAAGACCGCCACGATCTGTTGCCCGTCCACGTGTAGTACCATTGCCGATTCCATAGGCAATAATCGGCAGTTTTTCCGCATCTGCCTGACTGGTTTCATCAAGGATCAGAAGACCATCATTTCGAGTTGAAGCGGTTATTTCCACGGCGGTCATCGTCGAATTGAACGACCCAACCAATTCCCGGGAACCTATAACTGACGACGCCACCACCAACAATGTGGTTTTCCCCTTCGAGCTCATAGCGTACAAATTGACAATAAAGCCCTGACGGTTCATTAACTTCAATAGTGGGGCAGTCAAAGGAAGCGAAACGGCGAACATAAGGCACGAATTCCCACGGCACAACCCACCAATGCCTGTCTGCCAGCCCGCCAGCGTGCCCACCATTCGGTAGCCGTGCGCGACATGACCTGACAGAAACACGTTGGCGGATTTCGGTATGACGGTGCCATTGGGCATAACATACGCCTGCCCCTTGCCTGTATCGATCCACCCAGGAAGGGACACATTCACATAGCGCGGGAGATTGTGACCGTGCTCAACGATTGCGAATACGGCATCAACAAATCCGGTCTTTCGAGCCCCGGCCGCAATCGTCCCCCCCAGCGCGACAAAGGTTGACCGTGCGGCTTCCCCGCCACGCTCTACCAATGCGGTTGTCGGAAGATGAAGAGGGTGCCATATCCCGTTCGGGTCCTTAACGTCGATCAATACCCCCCACGATCCAGATTCGCCCAGTGCCGGATGAGTCAAGGCGATTGGACGAATTGGCGAACAAACCTGAACCGTGTCTTCGTCCTTGTCACGAAAGACACCACGGGGGCCAAAAGTAAACTGGCTGAATTTGACACCCTTAGCGGCATCGACTGCGCTCTTAGTCTGCTTTTTGATAGCCTGCAATGCCTTCTTTCCGGCAACTTGCACAACATCGTTAAAATCTGTCGGTTGCTTGCTCACGGCGTCTCCTCGGCGGTGGAATCTATCAGGGTAAAATCAGGAGAAACCACGACACCGCCCACCATGTCGGCAGCCCTGCGGGCGGCTGTCATGCCGGGGTTTCCGGGAGTCTGCCGGTCGTCATCGGCGCAAATCAGTAAAGTAGCTGAGGGGTACTTGGTGCGAATGGATTGAGAGACGGGAAGCAAATTCCCGGCGTTGAAGGCAATGGCGACCGGGTAGCCGGTTGCCTCACAGAGAGTGGCGGCAGTGGCGAAGCCCTCTGCTACCAGAACAACGTCAACCGGCTTCGGGCCAATGGAGTGATAACAGCCGGAAATGCGGCCGCCGGAAAGGAAACGTTTTGAGCCTGAGGGGTCGATAAACTGGAGGGACCAAAGCACCCCCTCCGCATCCCGAACCGGTATCAGAAGGGATTCGCCGGACTGGCGAAGATTAAAGGGGAGTACCCCCTTCCCCACGAGGTAGGCGTGATCCGGGCGGGCGGGGGACGCCTGCCGTAAGATTTTGGAAGCGGTGGCCGATACACGAAGGAATTTTGTAATTCTGGCCTCTTCTGCCTGTTTCCTCTTCTCCTCATTCCTGCGGCGCAGCTCTTCCAATTCTTCACGGGACAGGCGGGTGAGACTTGCAGGACGATAGAACCAAGGCTCATCTATCCCAAGCCGCCAATTGCCAAACCGGCCGCCGGCCGTCCCGTCGCCGTTGTCAAACCCTTTGCACCAGGTATTCGGGTTTCTCTCGTCTTTTCCGCAATACCGGTGCACACGGCCATTAAGCTCAAGCGTCAACGGCGGGGTCAAGCCCTTGGCCTCCATGATCTCACAGAGGTATGTGTGGGCATCGCCTGCCACTACCGGCCGCCAACCTGTTGCTTTTCTGCAAAGGCTTTGAGTTGTTGCTCTGACCAAACTGTCGTGCGCGGTCCGAGTTTGGTCGGTGTCAGTTCTTCAGGGTAGGCCCTTACCCATGCCCACCACGTGCCTTTTGCCACTGGGAAAATGTGAGGGATGATCTGGTTGACTCGAAAATATTTGTTCATTGACGCCTCCACCTCTCAACCTAGATGATTCTCGGTGAGATAATGTCCGATGGAGGCCAGTATAAGGAGGGGCGGGTGATGTGTCGCGGGGGGAAAATTGGGGTGGTTATGCCCCCCCTATTTTTTTATCTGATTCCCTTCTTTCACAAGTACATCGTCAATAATCTTGTTAACGGTTCGACGATAAGATTTCAATAACCCTGCATTATGGAGCCGCTCAATTAATTTAGGGTCTTTGTCTGCGAGAAAATCACGGTATTGATTTGAAATTGCTTCATGTTGCTCATGGGGCGTTAGAGAGGGTAGAGCACGTTCCTTGATACGGGCGGCTTTACCATACTCTTTATAAATATCGGAAACTTGTGATGGTTGTAAGTGTTCTGCGATTTCTCCGGGCCACGTTACAAGGTGACAGGCTACAGGCACAGAAAAACCAATCTTCATATTGAGAAAAGCTATAAGCTCACAGATTTCTGAATAAACTAAACGTGTATATTCCTTTGAAAATGACCGTTTACCAGACAATCCCAGACACTTTTCAAGAGAAGGAACTTTATCTTTGACTGATCCTTGACAAAGATACTCATCAAAGCCATCACAAAGTTCAATTTGTGCCCAGGCCGGCACACAAAATCCTTGTTTTGTTGAATAAGTTAGAGCATACAATACCGCTAGTCGGTTGCCTCTCTCAAATTCGGTCTTATAGTGAAGCATTTCCTTTGCCGTGGAAATGTATTCATCGAGTTGTTTGTCGTCTCCATTATAATCATCAGGACAAACACGAATTGTCTTTATCGGCCATGCTTGAGCTTCGCGGCAAATCTCCAGCAGACTTTCAAGCAAAGCCTCCCTATTCAGTAGAGAAGAATTTATCATTTTCCCGCTCTCCTTTGCGGCTCCTAAATGATCCAGGGGAAGCTGGCAGGAGTTACCAGCTTGTCGGGTGGCCGCCCTATCCCCTGAAAGTGAAATTGTTATTCGATCCGCCTCAAGGTCACAGTTCCCTTTTCTGTCCCAAGTAAGGGACACGGGACAAATAAACACCCCTCGTTTTTCTAATTCCGTCCACAACTTTCTATAACAATATCAGTGTATTAACTGCATTTTGGACAGTTTGGACGGTTGGACAGCGATTTTTTACACCTATAAGAAAAAAATCCTTTTTGAATCACTCACCCTGTGCATGACCTGGAAACGGCAAAATCTTTGCCCCACATTTCAGTCCGTCCAGATAGTCGGCCCACGTCTGCATCATCTTCTTTCGCTCAGCAAGGTGTGCCGTCCGATTGTAGGCCCTGCCGTTTGGATCCTTCACAGCGTGTGCTAACTGGTGCTCAATATAATCGGGCCGAATATGCAACACTTCGTCAAGAATAGTTCGAGCCGTCGCCCGGAAGCCGTGACCGGTCATTTCGTTTTTGTCGTACCCCATGCGGCGCAATGCCGCATTGACGGCATTGTTACTCATACACCGGTGAAAGGATCGTCCAGAGGGGAACACGTAACGGCTATGACCAGTGAGGTCTTGTAACTCCCTCAATACCTCCACCGCCTGACGGGATAGCGGCACAAGGTGCGCTTGCTTCATCTTCATTCTTTCTGCCGGGATATTCCATTCACCTGCATCAAGATCGAATTCCCCCCACTCTGCGGCTCTCAGCTCTCCGGGTCGAACAAAAAACATGGGGGCGAGTTGCAGTGCACACCTGACAACAAAGCCCCCCTGATAGCCGTCTATTGCGCGAAGGAGTTCTGCTATTTTGGCCGGGTCAGTTATAGAGGCATGGTGCTTTTCTGCTACCGGGGGCAATGCCCCACGAAGATCCGCCGAAATATCCCGCTCTGCCCTCCCCGTCGCCACGGCATATCGGAACACCTGACCGCATACCGTTCTGATTCGGTGCGCCGTCTCAAGAGCCCCACGAGCCTCAACCCTACGTAACGCCATCAGCAATTCAGAGGGCTTGATTTCTACAATCGGACGGCTACCCAGCCAGGGGAATATGTCGCGTTCCAGCCGTGACATGATCGTCTCTGCATGGCCTGGCGTCCAAGTCGATAAGAACCGGGAGTGCCACTCCCTTGCCACAATCTCGAAACTGTTTTCAACCTCACTGACACGCGCTGCCTTTTGCGCCTTCCGTACCTCTCCGGGATCAATGCCGGACGCCACAGACTTACGAGCCGATTCCCTTTTCCCCCTGGCATCAGCCAAAGAAACTTCAGGGTACGATCCGAAAGCCAGCTTCTTTTCCTTCCCGTCAAACCGGTACTTGAATTGCCAAAGCTTACCACCCGATCGAGTAACCAGAAGATACAGCCCCCCACCATCGAACAGCTTCGCATCTTTTCCAGCCGGCTTCGCATTCCTGACCTTAATGTCTGTTAGCGGCACGATCCGTTTAGGCATGGGGCTTTTCTCCTTTATGGGGGCCTCCGGTTTTGCTTGGGGGCTTTTACCCCAAGAAACGGCCCCCAAAATTCCCAGATTTCACTAGACCATATAGCACACTATCAGACAAACACAAATAAAAAAGCCCCGATTTCTCGGGGCTTCTTGTACTACTCTGGTCCTTACTGAACCTTTAAATGGTGGAGGGAACGACGACCTACCGCAAAACAGCCTCAAAGCCCGCGCTCCTCGTAACTCCTTGATAATAAACGACGAAGTCATCTTGCACAACAACTTCCCAACAACCCGACCAGAGAAACGATTTTCTCCCCCGATTTCCCAGCACCGGACGAGGGTTACGGGTTTGCAGTAAAACCGGATACCTGGCGTCGAGCCGCAACAACTTCGAATCCGGTTTTCGGACGCCGGTTCGGTTCCAAAAACGGGAATCGAATTGGCCTATGCCTGCCCGCCAAAAACCGTGCTGATCAGGTAGGCCGTATAGCCCACGTAACAGACCAACAGCACCGCGCCCTCGATGCGGTTGATACGTCCTGGTCCCCGGAATCCATAGCCGATCACGAATAGCGACAGGGTCAGTGCGGCCATCACCAGCATGTCCCGGTTGAAGACTTCCGGCCCAACGGCCAGCGGGTGAATCGTACCGGCGATCCCCACCACCGCCAGGGTGTTGAACAGGTTGGAGCCGAGGATATTGCCGAGAGCGATATCGTGTTCGCCCTTCCTGGCTGCAATGATTGATGAGGCCAGTTCCGGCAGCGAGGTGCCGACCGCGACGATGGTCAGGCCGATGATCAGATCGCTGACCCCAAACCCATGAGCGATCTCCACCGCGCCCCAGACCAGAATGCGGGAACTGACAATCAAAAGAGCCAGACCGACCACCAACCAGAAGACCGCACGGCGAATGGGCATGGCGCGAACGTCCAGCTCCTGCTCCATCTCGCTTCCCAACGCATCCTCTTTTTTCCGCAGCCCTTGCCAGATCGTCCAGGCCATCAGGCCGCCGAACACGGCAAGCAGCACGATGGCATCAAGCCGGGTGATCTCGCCATCCCAGAGTTGCCATGCCGCCAGCGCCGTGACCACCGCGAGGATGGGCAGTTCCTTGCGCAGCACCTGCGAATGTACGGCGATGGGGCTGATCAGGGCCGTGATCCCCAGGATCAGGGCGATGTTGGTGATGTTCGAGCCGTAGGCGTTCCCCAGCGCGATGCCCGGGTTGCCCTGCGAAGCGGCCAGGGCCGACACCACCATCTCCGGCGCGGAGGTACCGAAGCCGACAATCACCATGCCAATCAGCAGCGGCGGCATGCCGAAATGGCGTGCGGTGGATGCCGATCCCTCCACAAAACGGTCGGCGCTCCAAACGAGGAGCGCCAAGCCAAAAATTACAGCGATGAAGGCCAGTGTCATACGAAATATTAGCCCCTCAAGCGAGTTCCCAGCGATCAATCAGAACTTCAAGCAGGTCCTTTTGCCGTTGATCGACAACAGATGGTGTCCATTCAGCGGTTTTAAGAACCTGCGTCGTCAGAACGTATGACGACACTCCTCGCTTCCCGCCAAAGTACGCTGTCTTCTTGGTGTCGAAATCGAAGTTTTGTGCTTTCGAGTTCCGCTTCTGTGTAAGGGGCACAAGATTCGCTATGCGATGAACCCAGCTCTTCCGTCCGTCTGGATCGGGCCATAACCTCTCCCATTCGCTCCCGTCGCTGACGGTTTGCGGAAGAACGTGCTCGATAGTCAGTAGGGTTGGATCATAGGTTGCGGCCCCATCTGACAGGAATGAATCCAAGCGCAGGATAAGGTAATTTCGGCGGCGAGCCGTCAACTCATAGATCTTGCCATCAAGGGCTTCTTTCATCTCATCGATTTCAGCCTTGGTCAGTTCGACGCTGACGGCAGGTGCATCCTTTGAATGCGGCGCTTGCAGGGAAGCAATAACCTCTGCATAACGTTCGATGCGTTGATTCACGTTTTTTGCGCAAATATGCAGATAGGCCGCCAGGCGCTCCAACTTTGTAAAGAACCACAGAACGTATTCCGGGTGATCTTTCTTCTGTGAAAGGAAGAGGATCGCTGGCGGCAGCCAATCGGAGTTATCGATGCGATTCAGCCATTTCAGAAGACGATTCACGTCCTCAGCATTTTTCGTGGACACATATTGCTGTGATTTTGCGATGAGGTATGAATCGGCGTAGGGCTCCAGGACTTTTTCAATCAGGTCTTCCGGGGTGGCTACCACGCTCAGCACATGCTCCTTGAACTCCTCAAGTAGCGCACGCTTGGCCTTTTCCCGAGCATAAATCATCCGGATGTGTCCAAACAGGTCATTGAAACCATTCCTGCCGGTTTGAACTTCGAGTTCCTCCCATTTTTCAGTGAACTCATCCTGACGCGCCGGGGCAATTCGCCCAATAACATCAGCCTTAACAATATCGGAAGGGAGCAAATCTAGGCCTCGGTTGTTCAGCACTGAGAACACCCTGAAGGCGGATTGCTGGCTTGGCGTTGACACCGCCACCAAAAAGCACCGTTGAACCAGAAACGCGCCAAAAGCACATAGCTTGTCGGCGTCACTGCCGAAGGTATTTTTAAGTCTGTCCAGCAACAGGCGACTGTTCGACTGAATATTCTTCTGAGATTCGTTGTCGAGACCAGCAGGATCAAGGCCGAGCAGGGTATCAAAATCAAGAGACTGAACGTGTTTCGTAAAAAACTCACGGTCTCTTTCTCGGAGAGAAAGCCTCGGTTTAGGCTTCAGTCCCTGGGAGGCACGTCCTGGCTCCCTTATGTAGTTCTCGAAGTCACTCCTCAGATCGCCCGAAAGATTTGACGTTATCGATGAGAGGAGAATCGTCAGCGTCGTTAATCTCTGCTGACCATCAATGACCTCAGAGTATGGCTTTCCTTCTTCTTTGATCAGAACAATGCTGCCGAGGAAATAAGTGTCTTCCTTCTCGCGGACGTAAAAATCATATAGGTCGTCAAACAGCTCGGACGCCTGGTCCACTGTCCACGCATACGGCCTCTGATACGACGGTATGACATAATCAAAGTCGGAGCTGAATATTTTCGAGAGAGGATATTCGGCACCACTGATTTTTTTGCTCATCTTGTCTCCTTGTTATTAACCATCTTCTCGAAATTCCAGCTCCGCTAAACTGGGACGACGCTGCCGCATCCAGGCCCGGATATCTGGCTTCTGCCACCGGTTTGAGGCGATACCTGGATCTGCGTGCTGATCCGCTCCTTCAAGGCGGGCACGTGCGAAATGACGCCGATCAGCTTGCCGTCCTGCTGCAGGCCCGCGAGGGTTTCCAGGGCGGTGTCGAGGGCTTCCTCGTCCAGGGTGCCGAAGCCTTCATCCAGAAACAGCGAATCCACCCGGACATTCTTGCTGGCCATATGGGACAACCCAAGCGCCAGGGACAGGCTGACGATGAAGCTCTCGCCGCCGGAAAGATTCTTCGTGGACCGAATCTCTCCAGCCTGATAGTTGTCGACCACGTTGAGCTCAAGGGGCTGAGCATCGTCTCGGGCCAGCAAGTAACGGTCGGTCATTTTCTGCAATTGCCGGTTGGCGTGACCAATCATCATTTCGAAGGTCAGCCCCTGGGCAAAATTGCGGTACTTCTTTCCGTCTGCGGAGCCGATCAATTCGTGCAGGTTTTCCCACCTGCGGCACTCTTTTTTCTGGGCCTCGATAGCTGCCTGCTTTTCCTTTATCCGCTCTTTAGCGGCCGCATTTTCACTCAACTTGTGCTTGAGACCGGCAATGATGTCCCGTAGCTCTTTCAGGGCCTCCTCTTGCTTTTTGAATTGGGGCTCGAGCTCTTCCAATGATTTGTCGGTGATCTTGCTGGCCACTTCCTTAGCCAAGCGCGTTTCCCGATCCTTCTGTCTGGCTTTCAGATCTGTTTGACGCTCATCAAGATCCTTGGCCGTGGCTGTCAGCTCCGCCCGAGCTTCAGAGGGCAGTATGGCCGCCAGGAACTGTTCTTCATTTGAAAAGCCAACAGGCGCGAGCGCTGCGGAGAATTCTGTTTCAAGCCTTCTCAGTTCCGGTTCTCGTAGGTCGATGCGTTTCTTCAGAGATTCGACATGGGCCTTCGCGGTATTCCATTTTTGTTGGAGCTCATTGTGCCGGTCTCTGACCTGCTTTTCGGCACCTTCGGCATCCGAAATCGCCTTGTTTAAACGGCGCTCCTCATCGTCGGGATTCTTGTCGCCGTACAGTGCATTGCGCTCATCACTTCCGATGGCGAGATCCTTTTTCAAGGTCTCCAGGCGTTCCAGCTTTTCATTCAGGGCGGTGCTTTGAGTTTCGATAACCGCATCCAGCCGCTTCACCTCGCTGTCGATGTCGGCAATCTGTTTCTCGATGTCCGCCTTTTTCTTGACCTGGGCCTGCCACGCCTTCAGCCGCGCCGTGAGGGTTTCGATCAGTGATGAAATGTCCGTTTCGGAGATGTCCGCAATACCAAGCGGCTGGAGCTTGGTAGCAACAGCCTGCCTGTGTTCGGCAAAATCGGCACGGAGTTTCACCAGGCCGTCCTTCACCTCGGCGAGGGCTTTCTCGGCAGCCTTCTTGTCATTAGCCGCTGCTGACTCCAGCTTTTCACCATCCGTAAGGTTTGTGCGGGCCAGTCGTTCAGCGTCTTCGAGTTTCTTGATGGCGGCTTCCTGATCCTCGGCTTTGCTGATCAGGCTGGCCAGGGAATCGATCTTCCGTTCGGTTTCATCGGGGACAGGGACATTCCCTTCCGCGAAGGGGTGTTCGGTCGCGCCGCAGAGCGGACAGGGCTTGCCGTCTTCCAGTTTTGCCCGGTGATCTTCAAGTTCCGCAATTTTGGTCAGGAAGGCCATTTCACGCAGCAGGGTTTCCTTCTCGGTGCGGTATTCCCGCAACAAGCGGTCTCCCAGCAACTGGCTCAATGCATCTTTGCCCTGCTGAAGCTGTTTTAAGGCGTCCTCCAGTTCCTGCTTCCGAATGCCGGATTGCTTTTGACAGTCGTCGAGTGACTTTGTCGCCAGTTCCAGAGTCGTATTGGCCGCTTCTTGAGCAGCCTCTTTTTGAACGATTTCTTTTTGTTTGGAGAGCAGGCCGCCGATCTGTTCTTCAACGCCAGCCAGACCACTTATCAGCCATTCATCCTGTGCATGCTCCTTGAGATAGCCGTCCACAAGATCCAGCGTCTCATGAGCCTTGGATCGTTTGTCCTGCTCTTCGAGCCGTGTCTTTTTGTCTGCATCAATTTTTGCCGTAGCCTTCTTGCAGCCCTCATCCTCTTCCGATACAGCTTTTTTCTGATCGGCATGTTTCTGATCAAGGGAGCGGACCTTCTGCAATGTAGGCGTGGCCGCTTTCAGCTCTTCTTTGGCCTGAGCAGTTTGTTGCTCAGCTGATTTCAGTGCCTCGGCCTGTTCCTTGGCGGAGGATTCCAGTCCAGGAAGCGCCTCTTCCTCGGCTTTCAAGCCTGCACTGTCATCCGCCTGCTGTTTGCGGGTGGCGGTGAGCGTTGCGTATGCGCCGTCCAGCGAGGCGGCACTCAAAGCCCGGCCCAGCTTTTCACGATCCGGTTTGAACGCCTCGATATCGCCCTGCAGCTTGCTCGCTTCATCGGCCAGGTTGACGATTTCCTTCTTCAGCCCATCGATGGTGGTGAGCCAGGCTATGGCCTTCCCGGTATCAGCCGTCCTGGCGGCAAGGTCTGTCTCATCCTTCTGCTTTGCATCGAGTGCCTGCCCAATCTCTTGTTCCTGCTCCGGCTCAAGAATCACGATGCCTGCCGTTTCAGCCTGGAGCAGGTTCAGTTTTTCCCTCTCTTCGCGCTGGCGTTCATGGACACGGATGGATATCTGACTGTAGATCTCTGTACCCGTTATCTGCTCCAGGATAGGAGCCCGATCATCCGGTGCCGCTTGGAGGAACGCGGCAAAGCCGCCCTGGGCCAGCAACATGGAGCGGGTAAAACGGTCAAAGTCCATGCCGGTAGCGGACTCAATCTGGTCGGCTACACCTCTGATCTTGGATTCGAAAATTTCGCCGGAATCGGCATTGGCAATTTCGTGCTTCGGGGCCTGGAGTTCACCATCCGGCTTCTTGCGTGCCCGGTGTTGGCTCCAGTGACAGCGGTAACGCCCGGTCTGGGTTTCGAAGGTCACCTCGGCAAAGCATTCGCCGGTCTGGCGGGACATGATTTCGTTTCCGCTCTTGGTGACCTTGTTCAAGCGCGGCGTCCGCCCGTAAAGGGCGAGGCAAATAGCATCGAGGATGGTGGTTTTCCCCGCGCCGGTGGGACCGGTGATGGCGAAGATGCCGTCAGACGCGAAGGCCGGATGCATCAGGTCGATTTGCCATTCGCCGACCAGTGAGTTCAGATTCTTGAAGCGTACCTGCAGGATTCTCATCGACAGCCCCGCTATTCCGCCTGCACATCGTCTTCATAGAGAGACGAGACCGTTTCCTGATAGGCCCGAAGCAGCTCAGGCCGCTGCTCTTCGGGCACGTCATGGACAGCGAGGCATCGTTCGAACACGTCGTTCACGTTCAAATCGTCGAGTGTTTCCTCTTCATGGATTTGTCCCAGCACGCGCTCGATGATGCGGTTGTTCTTTATCCGGAGAATTTCCATTTGAGTGCCGGAAATCGCTGCCTCCAGGCGCTCACGCAGGTCGCCAATGACTTCAGTGCCGTCGTAGATGACTTCGAGCCAGCCTTGGGTGTCCGTTGCCGTCAATTCAAGGATGCGGCTTGAGATGCCGTCCCAGTCACCCTTGACGCGTTCGAGCTTTTGAAACACCGGTACGTCGATCAGCTGTACGGATGCAGCCGTGCTGTGGAACTCAACCTGGCAAACGCTCTTCTGCTGTTTTGCCTCTCCGAACCCCATGGGCAGAGGAGAGCCGCTGTACCGAATGGTTTCGGAGCCGTTCACCTTTTGCGGGACGTGGAGGTGCCCCAGCGCCAGATAGTTGAAGCAGGCAGGAAAAATCCCGGAAGTCACGTGAGCCAAGGAGCCGACATAGAGTTCGCGCACGCCATCACCATCGACGGTTTGTCCACCTGCGGTGAACAGATGTCCCGTGCCAACGATGGGAATATCGCCCCCGAGTTCCTCGCGCTTCTGCTCGGCCAAGGCGGCGACGGCGGCGTAATGGGTGCGAATGCCTTCGATCAGTTTCCGCTCCTTGTCCTCGACGCTCTCACCAGCTTCCGCCACGCGGATATCCCTGTCGCGAAGGTAGGGCACGGCGCAGACAATCAATTCCGGAGCGTCCTGCTCATTACATAGCACCAGCACTTCGTCTTCCGGGGATGCGGTGCTACTACCGACCACGTGGACATCAAGGGCCTTCAGCAGCTCCTTGGGAGCATTGAGAAAGGACGGCGAATCGTGGTTGCCCGCGACGACAACAACATGCCGACAGGATGAGGCGGCCACCCGGCATAAAAAGCGGTAATAGAGCTCCTGGGCACGATTGCTCGGAGCGCTGGTGTCAAAGACATCACCTGCCACCAGCAGGGCATCAATCTCATTTTGCTGAATCGTCTTCGCCAGCCAGCTCAGAAAGGCCTCGAACTCCTCGTAGCGTTTTCTGCTGTAAAGGGTGCGGCCGATATGCCAGTCGGATGTATGGAGGATTTTCATTTGGGAACCTCGTCTTCCTCACCTCCCTTTTCGAGGTTGTTTTCCCATTTGGCACAAATCTTTTCGATATCAGGAATCCTTCCATCGGTAGACCAGCTTTTGAAAAATTGCGGGTTTTTGCTTCGAGGAGCTGGGTCAACTTCCCTCATTTCAACCAGTGCGGGAGCCTGAACACATTCTCCAAGCACAAGAGCGCTCCTCGGTGCCAATGCTGGTAATTGTTCAAGCAATTGCCCATATATCCCGGGGACAATTTCTCTAAAGTACCGAAGGTCTTCAGGATTTTGTAGTCGATGCACCACGAAGGAGTTGCATTGCGAAAGCACTGTTTTAGACATCTCACTTGGTCTTTGAGAGGCAACAACTAATCCCAATCCAAATTTACGTCCTTCACGCGCTATCCGTTCAAATACTTGCTTCGAGATGGAGTCGTCTTCATTCTTTTTCCCTTCTCGAATGTAGTTTTGGGCCTCTTCAAGAACAAGCACAACAGGGAATTCGCCACGGCCTATACCACTTTCAGGAAAGCTCAGGCGTTGCATAAATTCGTGTATCAAACGTCCAATAAGGGCTGTAACGTTTTCCAGAACCTCTGAGGCTAAGAGGCTGAGATCGACAATAACGACATTTGATCTTGAGGAACCATTCCTCTGCCTGTCGTAAAACGGCAGAAGGTTATCTTGAAGGCTCTCAGAACCGGATAAATCTCTATCCGGGTTGCTTTCCAGGCCAAGCAAATCCCGTAAAAAGGCAGCAAGTGAATGCTTTATTTGGGGCCATTCTTTTGTTGATGGACCGAAAAGAAACTCAAACCTTGAATCCTCAAGAAGCCTGAAAATCCGCATAAGCATCGTTGAGCAATTGTCCCTTGCCCGGCTTGAGCTTCCATCATCTCTGGACATAGCCTCTTCGATATGTCGATAGCGGAAATCTGTACGACTAAAATAGGATGGGCAATCAGCGGTAGCCACGGAGAGAGACTCATCACCCTCCGGCAGGCGCGACAGGGTTGACAGCAGTGAGTTTATCTGGTCTTTGATTCGGGTTTGTTTTCCGAGGTCAATTTGAGCATACGACTCGAATTTTTGCCCTTCCGAAGATATTCCCTCCCTGACAATGTCACAGACATTGCTAAAAACACCTTCTAATCCGTCGAGGGTAACAGAAGGATAGGCTTGGCCAACTAGTGTAATTGCTTCTGTATTAGCAGGATTGTCGAGATAGCCTACAAGGCCATCACATAACTGGCGTATAGCCTTTGCATCACTTTTATCACCACCAGAGCAATAACCCAAAACACGGTTGCATTCTTTGATTAAATCTTCGCGTAGTTGAAGCCATGCACTCCCGGTACTGGAGCTGTTACGTGCAGAGGAAAGCGCATTAAGCAAGACTGGCCTTTGCACACCGGGTGAAGCCCGGAAAATCCGTACAAAGTCATCGGAATCCATAAACCAATATGGAATCGCCAGTTTCTCTTTCTCGTTTGGATCTGTTGGAATGTATAGAGATTTAAACGCAGGTTTTGCATCGCTCCATTGGCTTCCGTTCACTTTCTGAAAAGCGGATCGATACTCGCCGTTCGTGTCCAAGATGACAAATCGTGTTTGCTTTACCTGTGGATGCTCAATAACGGACTGTAAAATGGTTGCTATAGAGCAGGATTTCCCAGATCCGGTACTCCCAATAATTGCAGCGTGCTTACCGAAGAACGTATCGGGGTCAATTTTGATGTCATAATCCGGAAAAACCGCAGAACGCCCAACAGGGATGCAGTACCCCGGTTCATCAGAATCATATTCGCAGGCGCATTTTTTGCCGAAAATAGCATCCAGATCTTCACGCTTTGTGATCAATACCGGTGAGTCTAATACGGGGAAAAGATTAATTCCTTGCTTGAATTCGTTTTCGTCAATCGTACCAATCATGGTTGCTTTCATCAGGCGGCGAGACGAAGGCAATGCCACCATTGTTTTATCTGCCTTGAGCTCACTTTCTTCTGTGAGGACAACGCGTGTCACCATGGCAACAATTCTTCGGGAACCGACAGGTATGATCACATAGGAGTTGATCGACCCGACTTCAATGGTTCCTTCATATGTTGAGCGGGTAAGAGCCTTCAGGTCCCGATTCAGCTCGATGGTCACTTGAGCTGTGTCAACAGCAACGACACGCCCGATTTCATGATCATTCGCCATCGTCAACCTCCGGCTGGGTTTCTTTAAAAGCGAGAGCCTTGAAAGTCTTCATGACCTTGGCATCAATTTCCTCTTCCCTGAGATCAGGAAGCAGCTGCTTAACAAAGTTGCCGAATGTACCGATATCCCATCCTGAAACGATCCAAACCCGTTCGTCGCCAATTTTCTGTAGTTCCTTCACAAAAT
Organism: Geobacter sp. PheSNFMC; assembly: GCF_059620965.1. Taxonomy (NCBI): domain Bacteria; kingdom Pseudomonadati; phylum Thermodesulfobacteriota; class Desulfuromonadia; order Geobacterales; family Geobacteraceae; genus Geobacter; species Geobacter sp. PheSNFMC. The sequence continues at coordinate 16,904 of NZ_JCAMRN010000047.1, read as the reverse complement.
CACTGCTCGGGTTGGGGTCCACGACAATTAATGTAAAGCTCGGTATTGCTAACGCCTGTCTAATAATCGCATTTACATGCTCATCACCAAAACCATATCCAATGGTGAAGAGCACCGATTGGGGCTGGACGACCGCATTGCCAAATCGACGGAACAATTCAGAATAAGGCAACCCAAGCGCCTGTCCATATTTTAGCGGTGATGGATAAATCAGGACGTCATCATCTTTGCATTGCTGGTTGAAAAAGGTTGCATACAGACCATACGGATTTTCCCAACCTTGATCAGTTCTATGCCATGTGATTGATCCGTGGAGCTTGTACAGATGCAACGCTCTGTCAAAGCGATGAACTCGGCCTTCGGTAGTCTGCGCCGGGAAATAAAAATCAAGGTCGTAGGATTCAGGTCGGAATACTCGCTTCATATTGCCGACAAAACCATCAACTAACACTGCTCCTTCCGCATCAGCTCCCTGTTCAATCAGAGTGTCATAATTGAGCGTGAAGAGGTTGGCCCGCCGAAGATTCAAAGGTCTGGTCAATATCTTCTTTATGAATTTTCTATGGACACCTAATTCACTTTCCTTACCTGCTGCCGGGAGGTTTATAAGATCCGTTAAGCATCCTGTAACTTTTCGGATCAGCGCTTCCAGATTGCCTTTTTCCAGTATCAGGTCGTCAGATCCCGTGCGGCCAATTTTGATTGCATCCGTGAAACTACCGATACCTGATCGCCACATTTGAAGATGACTCAGGTAATCTTCAAGGTTTATACAAATGGCCTCGGTTTCTTTGTCATCAGCCAATGGGCATTTTGCTTGGCGGTCGTCGAAGGAATAACTTTTCCCTGAGATGAGGGTGGCTGTTTCATAAAAACAGTGTATCCATTCAGGCGCACCCGATTTTGTTTTTTCGCTTTCGGCCTCTGCGAGTAAAGCATCTTCAAGAGGCTTGGGGATATTGGCCAAAGAGACACCGCCAGCAGATATCGAAGCGCCAGCACCAATCAGGAAGGAAACATTGTCAGTCTTTAATAATGTTCCGATACGTACTCGGGTTTCTTTCAGTACCTCGAGCAGTTTCTTTTTAGCCTTTGAATAATCAGTATCTGCCGAATCAGGGTCTTCGGCAATAAGCGACATGACCTTCGATTCAATCAAGTCCAGTGTGCCAATTTGTATTTTATATTCCGATAACTCGGTCTTATTCGCGCTCATAAAATCGCTCCTAATTTTTCAGCACCTTAGTGGCGGCAGCCTTCACGGACATTCAAATATCCTCCTCAAGGATCTGGCCATTTTCGAGTAGCCATTGCTTTGCCTTGTCCATTTTCGAGGACTGTGCTCGAACAATATTCCAAAACCGAGGTGTGTGGTTCGCTTCCAACAGGTGAGCCAGCTCGTGAATGATCACGTAATCAACGACATACATCGGTGCCTTAATGAGTCGCCAGTTGAAATTTATGTTGTCCTTGATCGTGCAGGACCCCCAGCGATAGCGATTATCAACGATCTTGGCATTTGTGAATGCCACTCCGAGATCATTGGCAAACTTTTTGGTCCGGGGCAGGATTTTTTCCGTGGCCTTGTCCATGTACCAATTTCGCAGGACCTGCTTGCGCTCAGCAGAAAGCCTCGCCGGGATCAGGAAACGTTGCTCGAAACGAATCTCTTCCGAGCTGTTTTGGACTACTTCGATCTGATATTGACGGCCCAGGTAGAGTGCGGATTCGCCGTTGACCAGCTCTTTGCCCGGCGGATGAGGTAATGCGTATTTTTGCGCATGTTTGGTCTTTTCATAAATCCACTTCCGTTTTGATTCGATGATAGATTGAATCTTCTCCTCGGAGGTGGATTCCGGCGCATGGACAACCACACTGCGATCCCGTTCGACGGTAATCGTCAGCTTTTTACGGTTAGGCGACCGCTTGATGGTATAGACCAGCTCCATGTTTACTCCGCGTAAAGAATCACATCATTATTCTTTTCTGCTATTTCCATCACCCGGCTGATGATCTGAGCGCGATTTTGAAGTAAGTTCGGCAGCTTTGTATAGGCAGGCTGCAAAAGTGTCGCTTGGATATCGGCCTTGAGCTTGTTGCGAGCAGGAATGCTCTCCCAGAAACCGGCAAGCTTCAGTTCCCTTTCAACAACCAGGAAAACCTGCTGGGTGAGATCGACGAGAACGGAAATTTCATCCTCATCCAGTGCCTTTTCGCCAAAAACTTCACGTTTGAAACTCCGGAAAAACGGCATCTGTTTCTTACGGTGGAGGCCATAGGTCGGCTCCTTGCTGGCGCTCTTGATTCGCTCTCGCAATTTTTCCAGCTCTTCATAAATTTTTCTCCAATTATCTCGAAAATCCTGGAATATCTGCGCCAGTGCCTCGGCGAAGGAGGCCTGTAAATCCGGATCGTCATCCAGTTCAACATCCAGGTGATGGCGAATAGCGTGTTCCACTTCCGCCGCCTTGGTCTTGGTGCGGTTACGCTTGCCGACGTTTTTTTCAAAGTCTTCATCAAGAATAGAAATCGGCTCAATCTTCTGATCGATATTCTTCGATTCCAGATACTGGTCGGTAATCGCACGAAGCTTTGGAGGTATGCCTTTCATGCTTAAGCGTTCGTCACGGAAATGCTTTCCGGCCAGAACATTGATTTCCGCAAGAGTATTATAGTCGCTCATAAAATCCAACGCCTGCCGGGCGGGAAAAACCAGATTCATGCATTTCGTGAAGTTCTTGAAGGCCTGCATATAATCAAAACGCAAATCTTCATCATAAAAAACATCAAAGAACGCATCATGGTCCGTGAGGTCCGTCAGACCATGTTTTTGAAGCAGGCCCATAATTTCAGCATGGCTGTTTTGGAGGTCGCGGAGCTCTTCTTCCGGAAAGCTCAGCGTATCGATGATTTCTTTTTGTTCCCGCTCGTCATAGGCATCGATGGCTTTTTTCAGGTGATGACCTACACCGACATAGTCAACGACAAAGCCCTTGTCTTTTGTGTCACCGCCAACACGGTTAACCCGGGCGATGGCCTGAAGAAGATTGTGATCGGTAATAACCTTGTCCAGGTACATGACCTGCTCTACTGGCGCGTCAAAGCCGGTAATGAGCATGTTGTTGACGATGAGGATGCCCATGTCGCCAGTCACCCCTTCGTCCTTGCCGCCAAAGCTCAGTTTGAAACTTTTGATACTGCGCTCATGTTTAGAACTATCGGAATACTCTTTCAAATGTGGTAGATCGTTATGTCCACCGGAAATGATGACATCCGATTGCATCCTCTTAAGCTGTTCAATGTCCAGACCGCCCGGGTTAGCCTTTTGCAGATCCTCTATCTTCGCCTTTAAAGCGGCATCTATATATTTCTTGTACCGAACTGCCGCTTCCCTTGAAGTCGCCACAACCTGAGCTTTGTAGCCATTGGGGAACACATGGGTAAGGTAGTGGTCCACCATGTCCTTCGCCTTGGCTTCTATGGTCGATTCAGCCTCAAGATAGGCGTCTCGCGACCCATAACCGAGTATTTCAAGGCGTTCTTGCAGATTGTAATCGCTGAACATATCCGCAAACGCCTGGTCCATGCCTGCCTGATCGGGCACTTCCGCATTATGGGTGCGGCCTTCGTAAACGATCTCCAGTGTCACCCCATCGTCGATGGCTTGACGCATGGTGTATTTGTCGATGTAGTCGCCAAAGACCCGTTCAGTCTTGTCGATGGGAGTGCCGGTGTAGCCGATTTTCGCGGCGTTTGGGATGCCTTTGTCCAGGTTCGCGCCCAGCATCTTGTACTGTGAACGGTGGGCCTCGTCCGTCATGACCAGGATATTGGGGCTGTCATTGAGTTGCGGGAAGGTTTCGGTCAGGTCCGCCTCGCGGAACTTATGAATCATGGCCATCACCAGATCCGAGGTGTCGGCGCTGAGCAGCTCCTTGAGTTTCCTGATGCTGTTCGCCACCTTGACCGTAAAGCCTATACTGCGACTGGTTTCATTAAGCTGGCCTTCCAGTTGGGTCCGGTCGGTCACAAACACGACCTTCCAGTTGGACAATGCCGCATGCCGGTACATCTCACGCACCATAAACATCATGGTGAGTGACTTGCCCGACCCCTGGGTATGCCAGATAATGCCGCTGCGTTCGCGTGGGCTTTTCCCCTGGAGCAGGCGCTGCACTGCCAGCTTTACCGCCCTGAACTGCTGGTAACGGCCGACAATCTTGATCGTCTGCCCCTTGTCATTGGTGGAGAACAAGGTGAAGGTGCGAATCAGGTCGAGGAGATTGCCCTTGTCCATCATGCCCGCCACCAGGCGCTGCTGATCGTTGGGACTGCCCGAACCGTGGTCGAGGTCATTCAATGTGCGTGGGTAGGGATCGGACCAACGGTAAAAATGTTTTTCGCTGTGGGTGGTGATCGTCCCGAACTTGGCTTCCTGGCGGCAAGTGGCAATGACGATCTGATTGAAATAGAAAAGCGGCGCACTGCCTTCACCTTTGGCCCCGCGCTGCTCGCTGTAACGCAACATCTGGTCGATGGCTTCGGGTATGGCGTCTTTGACCTTGGGGGATTTGCACTCGATCAGCACCACCGGCAGGCCGTTAACAAACAGAACGATGTCCGGGATGATATGATGTTCGGTGCCAAGAATGCGGACCTTGAACTGACAAACCGCGATAAACCGGTTGTTCTTCGATGGGTCCTTATCAAAATCGATAAACCGCACCGTCGGGCTTTGATCCCCCGTCTTGCGGTTTTCGCTGACGCTGGTGTTTTCTAGCAGCAGATGGAGTGCGTATTGATTGTTCTCTATAAGCCCCGTTCCTGGAAAACTTGCAGTCAACTGCTTGGTGACCTCTTCAACCTGGTCATCCTCCAGCCAGGGGTTTATCACCTTGACCTGCTCCCGCAGGACCTTCGGCATGACCACTTCGGTGAAATTGTCGCGTAAGGAATGGGCCGGAGTCTGCTTCTCATCTGTCAGGTCGATAATTTCCCAACCAAGGCCGGATAGCTGATCGAGCAGCGGCTTTTCCACATGGTTGCGCTCATCGAGCTTGATATGGTTTGCGGTTTTCTTCGTGCTCATGAGCAGACCTCAATGTTTTCTATTAAGGGTGTAACCCGCTTCTTGCCGGTGAGCAGGTCTTGCATCAGGGCGGTTTTGAGAGAGCGAAGTTTTTCAGAGTAAGCGATCTGAGCGTCGATCTGGCTGCTGGCCGCGCTCAAAACGGTTCTTGCTCGTGTCTTCTCATCGGGATCGGCGGAAAACGGTAGAATCATTTTAGAAAACAGCGCCTTGTTAACGATTGGAACAGCTTGAAGTCCCGCTTCCCTTCGCAGTTGCGGCCTCAAGAAGAGTCTCATCGCGAATAACAGCATTTCCGCATCTTCTGAAATGTATGGAATAAGAGTATTGATCTGTTGATTCGTAGCACACTGTGATTTTGTTAACCCGATTTTACCAATCGTTGACCCTATACACACAGTACAGATCGAATTCACTGGAATCGCTCGGCACACTGACAATCCAGATGGCGACAACGTTTTTTCGGTCTGCGTAATCAACTCTGAAGTGTTACTTATGTCCTTCGGCGACACAAACATGATGTCGCCATCGTAGTAATTCTCGACTGAAGTACTTGGTGTCGATCCAGTAACCACTTCACCTAATGAGTCGACAGTGAACAGCTCCCACTCCACCGGAATTCGCCCCAGGGGGGAATCCTTGAAGTCATGGGTTTCTTCGGAGCGAAGATTTCCATGCTCATCAATACCCCGGGTGAGAAGGTCCTGCATCAGACCGGTCTTGATGCGCTGCTGCTTGGCAATCAAGCTTTCCGTCTGCTCAATGGCCTGATCGACTTTGGAAAGAACTTCAGCGATTTTGGATTGTTCGGGTTTGGAGGCTGGTATATGTAGTTGTAATTCTTTTATTGTCGTTTGGTTAATTGAGGCTTGATTGACGGCTTGTGTTGCCATTTTTTCAAACCAAGGCTTTGCTTCTATGAGCTTAAAAAACAAAAAGTTTACATCTATGTCGTCGGAGCTACGAAAAACCAATAGATTCATTCCGTGAAACAGATATGTACCATTCTTAACTTGTGCAGCTTTCCCAATGTGTTTGAGGCTGTTGATGTTGCTAAATAAGATGTCGCCAGTTCTTAATAAATAAGAACCGGGAATCTTCTCCACATACCCAACTTTTGTCGGATCAATCATTCCATTAGAAATTGTTTCAATCCGTGTTACGGGGTATTCGGTAATCCATCCAACTTGTTTGCCTGAGAAACCATTGCGAATCAAAACTATCAGATTTCCAAAATCAATATTACCCCATCCTTCTACAGCAGTATTCATTTCAAATACCCCAGCCCAGTAAGAAATCTATTCAACCCACCAAGGGTAGTTTCCCGTTGCTGCTCAAGCTTCTGGCTACTTGTCGCATATTTATTCCAGAGATTTTCAACTCCCTGAATCAGTGCTCGCTTTTCCGCGTTTAAATACCGTTCCAGCTCTCGACCGGCAATGTCGTAAAGTTTCTTCAGAATGAGTCGCTTAGCTTCTTCGACAGTCAGTTGGCCTCCAATTTCCGCCAGCAGAGCATCGGTTCGGGCAATGCGCGCCTTCAAAGCTGCTTTGTCTTTATGCAGGGCGGTGATTTTCTTCTTGTCCGTCTTATTGTCTGCATCGAGTTCGGCTATTTGCTTATCAACCTGCCGGATCAGTTCCCGGTTTTCATCCGTGAACCCTTCAGCGCCCAAACGTTTCAATTCGAGCTTCAGTTCCAGTTCGGTGGTTTTCTCTTTCAGTGCGTCCTTGGCGTCCTTGATTTTTTTCTCGATCTTCTTGATGGCGGCATCCAGTTTTTTCAGCTCATCCAGTTCCCGCCTGGCAGAGGCCCCGGGTGTGTCCTTCAAATCATCGATGAGTGCCTTCAATGCCTTTTTGATAACGGCGGCAGTGACCTTCTCGTCTTCGTCCGGCTCGTAGGCAGCCGTCTCCTGGGCAGTTTCGACAGCCTCGGCCAGCTCGCTTTGTAGTTCGCTGATTTTGTTTTCCAAGGAATCAATAGCGTCGGCCTCGGTTTGAAAGAATTCCGCAATCAGATATTCATCGGGAATCAGGGTGTGATGCCAGCCGATGGAAACGATGGTTTTCAAGTCGTAGCGGATCTGTTGCCACCAGTTCACAAACACCCCCGCGCTCTTGAATTCGTCCAGTACGCTAAGGGGTATCATCTTGTCCTTGAGCGTTGTCAGCAGCTCAATGCGTACATCTGGCATTTTTTTTCCGTTGCCATTGCCGTTATTGGCCCGCTCAAGTCGGGCAAAATCGTTCTGCGCCACCTGCCACCAATCCTCAAGGGCTTGCGCGTGAGTGGTAAGAGTCTGGACAACGGCCGAATTGGCTTCGATAAGTTTTTTGATATCCGTCTTTTCCTGAACGGTCTCCTTAAAGGCGAGGTACTTTGGACGTTCCGCTTGAAAGAGGGTTTCAGCAGCCAGGCCAAAACGGGCAAAGTCCTCATGCCGCGCCGTTACTTCATCTTCCGGAATGCCGCCGATGAGATGGGCTTGTACATCTTCGGGCTCCGGTTCAGGGGTGTTGTCGACATAACGGCGAATGTTCAGGTTGTAATCGTGTTTATCGACGATTTCGGAGGTGTCGACCAGACGGCTGTATTTTGGGAGTTCCTGTTTCAGGGTGAAAATGGTGTCGATTTTCTCGATATCTTCCGGGCGCAGCTTGTTTTGGTTCTTACCCTCGGCAAATTCACGGTCTGCGTTGATGAACAACACCTTATTGCGCAGATGATCCGGCTTGTTCTTATTACAGACCAGCACACAGGCGGGGATGCCGGTGCCGTAAAACAGGCCTTGCGGCAGGCTGATGATGGCCTCGATGACGTCATCGTTGATGAAAAGTTCCCGGATAAGCTTTTCCTTGCCGCCACGAAACAGCACGCCATGGGGCATGATGGTGGCCATATGGCCATTGCCCTTGAGGCTGGCCAGCATGTGCTGGACGAACATGAGGTCGGCTTTTTTACCGGTCTCGGGACACCACTCCCGAAAACGATGGGTAAATTTAACGCTGGCTCGGTTGTAATTCTGTGAAAAAGGAGGATTGGCCAGCACCCGGTCGAATTTGCGAATCTGGCCATTATCGAGAATTTGCGGGTCCTCCAGAGTATCTCCGTTTTCGATGGTAAAACGGCTGATGTTATGGAGGATCATATTCATGTTACAGATGGACCAGACTGTGCCATTGGAATCCTGTCCATAAAGAGCCAGGTCGTTGGGGTCCTGACCCTGTTCTTCGACATATTGATGTGCCTGAATCAGAAAACCGCCTGAGCCGACCGTTGGGTCATAAATGGTATTGCCTGCCTGTGGCTTGACGAGCTGCACCAGCAGACGGACGACTTCGGCGGGGGTATAGAATTCGCCACCTTTCTTGCCCGCGCTGTCGGCAAAATATTTAATCAGGTATTCATAGGCTGCCCCGAGAAGATCAGGGAACTCAAAGTTGTCGTTTACCAGGACAAAATTGGGCTGATTGAAATGGTCGAGGAGGTCTTTCCATTTCTGATCGGGAATCTTGGTTTTTCCCTTGATTTCATTGAAATTGATATTGTTCTTGAGCACTCCGGCTAGGGAATCATTCTCGTCCTCAATGGCGGCAATGGCTTTATTGAGCATATTGCCAATGTCGTGCTTTAAATCTTTCAAAGCGGGGACGGTGTTACCGTCCTCATCCACCCATGTTTCGTGCCAGCGGGCACGTTTGGGCACGTAAAAGGTCTCGCCGTAGGATGTTTTATCCTCAAGGAGCTCATCGACCAGGTCGGGCTGATCTTTCAAATGTGCGAAGGTTTCGTGGCGCAGTTGGTGCCGCTTACGATCAAATTCATCAGAGAGCCGCTTCAGGAAAAGCATGCCGAAGATGAATTCCTTGAACTCGGAAGCATCCATTTTACCACGTAGAATATCGGCAGCTTTCAGCAGGAAGGATTCAAGCTGGGATAAAGTTATTTTCTCTTTGTTCATTTTTTATCTCCTGATTCCTGTTTCTTCTCTTCTGCTGCCGCGCCGCCAGCCTTGACCCACTCGTCCACTTCATCTTTCTTGAACTTCCAAAGACGGCCCATGCGATGGGCGGGCATCGCATGCTTGTCGATCCAGCGGTAAACGGTGTCACTACTGACACCGAGGTACTTGCCTATCTCGTCTACTGATAACCAGCGGTCTTCTATCTCGGCCATATCTCCAACTCCTCAAGGGCGATTGGTTTTCTTGCCACGCCAGAGGCGGTAACGGGGATGCTGGGCGGAGCATCCCCAAGTTAAAACGTCCTTTAATATATTTAGGCAGGGGCCGATTGTCAAACGTTTTCGTCCGGATAAAGCCGCAAAGGTCTGCTCACGGACGTAACCACTCGCCGCTGGCGACTCTTTCCGCGTAATCTAGGCATGGCATCCAGTAGGTCCAGGCAGGAGTCGAGGTACGCCCGCACAGCACCGCCACCATCACCCGCTGATACATGCTCTGGCCGCCGGGCCGAAAGCCTTCCAGCCGGTCGATGGGCGGCAGATCCCGCTGCGGGTCGGTGAAGGTCACCAGCTCCCCATGGATCAGATCCCAGTCGCCGGTCGGTCGACCGAAGCGTGGTGTGCCGATATCCTCCTGCCTGCGAGCGTCCGCCAGTGGATCGGCGGTGCCCTGGGACAGGATCAGACCCTCCGGCACTTCGAGGGCCGGGAAACCGGCGTGGAGGTGGTAGAGCCTGCCCCAAACCACGGCCGGTTCGATGCTGCGGGCCTGGGCGCAGAAACGTTGATGGTTCCAGTAGCCCCGTTTCAGGGTGCCGTAGACGAAGAGCCGGAGGATGGTCTCGGGACTGTCTTCCGGGTTTGTGTTCAGCTTCGCGGTGTCTCCAATGTTCATGCATTCACTCCTTCGGGCAGTGTCCCTTTGCGCTCCTGGGGTATGAAGCGGAATTCGCTGTTTTCGATAGCCCGCACATCCTCGTGGCGGATGGTGAGCATGGTCATGGGCGGAACCTCCAGCTCGCGCCAGCCCTTCTCGTTGACCACGGCAAAGTCAATAAAGGCGTCGTCCGAGGCGTAGAGCACCACCCGGTGCTGGCGGTGGATGCGCAGGCAGAGTGGCTTGTTGCCCTTGAGCACGGTGATGGTGCCGGGGTCGAGGCGTGAGGTCAGCACGGCGCTCATTTGGCCGCGACAGAGGGCAAGCGCCTTCTTCAGCCCCTCCTGGTCGATGGGGCCTTCTGGCGCGAAGCGGTCGGCCAGACGGAAGATCAGCTCGCTGTCCACCTCTGCGTAGCGCGGCAGCCTAAGGCGGCGGAACAGATAATCGGCGTTGTAGATGGTGCCGTTGTGAGTGCCGATGACGATCCCGGCCCGGATGGGATGGTTGTTGCGGTTGTTGAGCTCGTTGCCCCGGGTGCGCCAGCGGGTATGTCCCATGAGGATGGTGGTCTCGTTGTCGACCTGTCCGAGCAGCTCCTGGAACGGCTTCTCGTAGACCAGCTCGTGCGCCCGCATTGGCCGCTTGAAGATGCGGTGGCTGCCGTCTGTCTTGAGCCGGGCCAGACCGGAGGCGTGCGGTCCGCGCTCCTCGCTGTGCAGCAGCATGCGGATGAAGACCTCGCGCAGGTAATCCCGCTCATCGGGCCGTCTGCGCTTGCGGCCGAAGATGATGCCTACTTGTCCGCACATGGAGCTGGGTCCTCCTTGCCGCCGAAGTTTTTGCCGAGCGGTCTCGTCCCCTCAAGGATGAAGGCTGCGTATTCGCGCCGGTGGTCCGCCAGCCACTCGGCTACCTCTGGGTACCCCATCTCGGCGGTCAGCCGGGTCACCTCCAGGTGGTCGAGCATGTTGGTGCGCCCGGAGAGCCGCACCGTCTCCAGTGCTTCGAGGAAGCGTTCCGGCCAGGGATCGCTGGCCTTGTCGTCGGGCAGGAACTCGATCAGGCTGTGCCGCGCCAGACGGGTGAGAAACTCGGCGGCCGCAGCGGCGGTGTCCTCCGGCAACGGATGGGGCGGCCCGCCTTCGATGCCGGAGAGCACCTCGGTCATGTAGTCCCGGGGCGCTCGGCTGGCGGTGAATGGCGTCTGGCCGCGCATGAGCTCGATAATTTCGAGGCAGTCGGCGGCTTGCAGGGTTTCCCCGCTGCCGGGGATCGGTTCGCCGTCCAGCGTGGTGGAGCGGATCAGAATCTTCATGGGGCACCTCCTTAAACAGTGAGGCCGGGAACTTGCCCGGCCTCGTTGGTGAGAGTGGTTGTTTCGTCCGGAAGGACGTCCTGCGGTTTGGGCCGTCCGTTCTTGAAGGCTGCGTCGCCGGGCATGTTGGCCATCAGATGCTTGCGGGCGGTCTTGAACTCGTCGCCGATCAGGCCGAGGTGGAGCAGGAATACCCGGAAGTCGTACTTGGCGCTCTGGGGATCGAAGTCCCGCTTGCGGCTGGAGGCCGCCCGACCGTTGAGCGCCTTGGCTGCGACGGCGAGGCAGAATTGCAGGTAAGCCTTGATCCGCCCCGCGTGAAGGGTCGCCTCGAACCAGCGGAACTCCACCGTGCCCCGGTACCAGACGTTGTGCAGGTTGACCCCGTGATAGCGGCTGTTGTCGTAGTGCTGGGGCTGGCGGTTGTGGTAGCCGTACCAGATGCGGTTGAGCTGGTCCTTGGTGCGCGGGCGATGCTGTTCGATACGCTGGATCAGTTCATCGCTGACCGGCCGGGTGTAGCGATTGAGCCGGTCGCGGCTGATGTCGAGGGCGTGGAGGATTAGCGGCTCCTGCTTGTAAATGATCTTGGCCAGGTTACCCAGGTGTCTGCCGTCGAAGGGCGCGGCGTCGATATGGATGTGAATGCCGCACTGGCTGTTGATCTTGCCTCCGGCGCGGCGGATGGCCCGGACCGCCTCCTGCAGTTGCGGGATGTCGTCGTAGCCGAGCACCGGGCTGACCACCTCGGCCCGCAGATGGGCCGGGACGCTGGTCAGGGAGGCGTCCCCCACCACCTTCCAGACGCGGCCGCGCAGGTCCTCGACCTCCCAGGGGTCATAGCTGCTGGGGATGCCGACATGGCGGACCGTGCCGCCTACCACCGAGTGGATGGCCCAGGCGATCTGCTCCCGGGTGCGTTTTACGGTCTCGATCTCGATCCCGTAGTGGATCTCTTTCAGGTTCATGCGTGCCTCCGTCGTTCGTGGCGCTTATAAGTCGTTGTCTGGCAAGGCTTTTCAGCCTCCGATTACACCATGAATGAATGCTTCTTTCCGGACACAAATCAAGTAGAAGAACAGTCGAAGACGACATTTAACACGTTTATTTTCAATAACTTGCGAGCTTGGACGGATTGGGCGGCGCACAGGCGGCAGAAACCCCGGAACGGGCTGGCCGTATCCGGGGTTTCTGGGTTGGCGGTGGCAGTGAGCCGGTCAGCCGGAGGCGGTATCGGAGGTGATCAGGCTGGCGTGCAGCTCGAGGTTGCGCGACTCATCGGCCCGCATCCGCGCCAGCAGCGCCGTGAAGGCCTCCGCTTCGTCGGTCGGGAGCTTTGATGCCCGTTCCAGCCGCGCCAGGCGCTGGTGCAGATTCTCCAGCAGTCCCAGGGCGTGGTCGCGGATCAGGCCGTCGCGCTTCTCCTGCGGCGTGGGGATGAACTCGGTCAGGCCGCCTTTGCGTCGAACGATCATAGCCGTGCCTCCTTAGCTCAGGGTCGCGCCCAGCGAATGGATGCGCGGGTAGATCAGGGGCGTGCCGGTCATCTCGGCCTTGTAGCGGACCTTGTTCCCGGTGTTGTCGGTGAAGGTGCGCACCAGGGTGTATTCGGTCCAGTTCTCGTCGATGGGCCGGGTGTCCTGGATGGTCATCGCTTCCCAGGTCAAGCCGCCGTCGTTGCTGGCGAACCATTGCAGGGTGGTGCCGCTGGGGATTTGCATCTGCACATAGGCCTTGGTCGATTCCACCCCCTGGGTCAGCTCATTCTCGCGGGTCAGGTAGGCCCCGGTGGTCTTGTTGAGGTAGCCCACCAGGTTGACGTCGCGGAAGTTGATGGCCGGGGTGTCGTGGGAGAGCGAGCTGCTCAGGCGCACGCGGATCTGGACCCGGGTGGCGAGGTTGGGCAGCCGTTCCTCCTCGGCGGGAACCATGGCGTCCCAGGTCACGCCGCCGTCGGTGGAGTATTCCCAGTCGAGTCCGGTGCCCTGGGGGATGGCCGAGTATTCGTCGAGGTTGATGTCGGAGAACTGCACACCGGTGATCGGCTGGAAGCGGATCATGCCCTCGGATTGAAAGTTGTAGCCGTAGATCTTCATCGCCAGGTCGGAGCCGTTGAGCGGCGTCCAGGTTTCGGCGTTGGAGCTCTCCAGCAGCACGCCTTCCATGTAGGTCTGCCGGGTGATAATGCCCCAGCGGCCCATCTTGCCGAGGGTAGCGGTGCGTACCTTGTAATTGGTGCTGTTGGTCAGTAGCACCACGGCATAGCTGGTGTTGGCCTCGGCGTAGAACGGGTCGTCGAAGCGAATGCGGGTCTCGCCGCTCAGGCTGATCTCGTTCGGGGCCAGCACCTTCTCGGCGAACACCACGCCGTTGGGCAGCCCGGTGGTGACGCCGCGAATCTGCACCGTGACCGGGATGCTCGGGTCCCTGGCGGTGAACTGCAGCCCGATGCTGGAGATCACCTGGTTTTGGGTGAAACTGAAGGTCTGAGCCAGCGGGTCACGGGGCACGAAGATGGTCTGGGTGCGCCAGACCACCTGCACCACGGGCACGCGGATAATGCGGTTCTCGATGATGCGCTCGATACGGGTGATGACCAGCGGATCGTTGATCTGCAGGCTGGCCCGGGCCGAGTAGACGCCGTCGGCCATCTCCACGATCCGGTTGCCGTTGCGGGCGTTGGTCGGAATGGTGAAGGAGGCGCTGACCCGACCGGCCTCGTCGCTGATCAGGTTGCTGGCCATCACCTGGCCGTCGCAGCGCAGCACGATGCCGGACTTGCTCGGGGTGAAGTTGATACCGGTGACGGCGATCCCGGTCTGGCCGCGCCGCCCGAGGTTGGGCGTGATCTGCAGCATGGCCGGGGGCTTGTCGAACACCGCGTAGGGGTTGATGTTTCGCTCCTCGGACCAGTCGTTCTGTTCCACCAGCACGGTCTCGTTGCCGGGCAGCAGCGCCAGGCTGCCGAAGAAGCTCGCGTTGCTGCCCGCCTGATCGACCGAGAGCACGGTGGAGTGCGGAATGCGATCCGGCGCGACGAAACGGGCGATCTCGTTGACCCGGGCGTCCCATTCGGCGTGGTAGATGTCCGACTGGGCGGTGTTCGAGAAGTCGTCCGAGTAGATGCCTTTCTTGGTCTGGGCGTCCCGGTTCTGCAGCTCGTTGTTCATCTGGTACTGGGCATCGTTGTACTTCAGATCCTCGACGTCCTGAATGATGTCATGGATCTGGTCCATGGTGATGCGGGTCAGGCCGAAGTTGCGGATCTCCATGTCGGTGGAGTTGGGCGGGCAGTCGATGCTGCACAGCCCCAGGGCGTTTTCCGGCACGATGGGCAGCTTCGGGAAATCGGCCGGAGCCCCTTCCAGCCGCTTGATCTCGGTGGTGGTGGCGTAAACGATGTCGCGGCGGCCGAGGTAATAGTCATAGTCCAGGCTGCAGTTGGAGCCGTTCACCGGTTGGTCGCCGAGGCTGCCGCGCCCGAAGTTGATCACGTTGAGGTTGCCCAGCTCGAGCTGCACCGGCGACATGGTGAGTCCGGCCGTGTTGGTGGCCGGAGGCGAAGCGGTGCCGATCTCCTCGACGCCGTCGTCGACGTAGGAGAGCGCCTCGCTGCCCAGCTCCATCAGGCGCTTGTAATCGGTGCGTGCGCCGTTGGTGGCCGCCCGGTAGACGCGATAGCCGGTCGCGCCGCTGACCGGCAGCCAGGTGAGCTTGTTCATCTCCCCGGCGGCGGTGGCCCGGGCGATGACCGCAGCGGTGTTGAAGGCCGTCTCGCCGGTGGCGTTGTAGGCGGTCACCAGATAGAAATAGTTTCCGGCCGCCGGATGGTTGGCCTGTCCGAACCAGCCGCTGTCCACATAGTCGGTGCCCTTGACCATCTGCTTGGTGTAGGTCCAGCGCACCGTGTAGGTGGTGCCGATGGCCGGTTCGTTGCCGGAGCCGAGCCAGTCGACATGGTTGCCTGACTGCTGCCAGTCCACGCCCTCCTGGAAGATGGTCGCTCCCTGGCTGACCTCGAGGATGTCCACCACGGGATTGGGATCGAGCAGGTCTTCGCCGCCGCCCACCGAGCCGCGAGTGACGTTGCGGGTAATCTCGACGATGGCCTCCACCTGGGTCGTCTCCTTGAGCGGGGTGGAGTTGACCGGATAGCGGCGCTTGTTGATATCGAAGGTCTTCTGCTCGCCGCGCACCGACTTGGTGGCGATGGATTTGGGCACCAGGGTCGAGGTGGGCAGATCGCGCTGATGCCGGAAGCCCTGGATGTAGGCGCGTCCGGCGTTGGTGATCGCCTCCACGCTGTCGTCGTCGACGCCGCCGATAAAGGTGTCGAAGCCACGCACCAGGTAGCTTCCGGCCTGGTCGAAGGTGCGCTCGGCCAGGTTCTGAATCAGGGAATTGAGTCCCTCGGCGGCGGCGAAGGAGAGCTGGTCCTCGGTGATCGATGAGACGGTGATCCGGCTGCCCGGCAGCGTGCCCAGCAGATCCCGCAGGTAGAGGTTGGACTTCTCCTGCACCGTGGGCGTGACGTCGCCGCTCTCGCGGTCGAACTTGTAGATCGGGATCACCCGGCGCTCGGCCACGTTGTTGGGCAGCGTCTGGCCGCTGGTGTCCGTCGCCTTGAGGGAGAGCGCCCATTTTTCCCGCTCGGCGGTGGGCTCGCCGGTGGCCGGATTGATCAGGGCCGGGTCCTGGGTGTAGCCGTAGTTGTACTTCAGCAGCTCCACGTAAACGTAATCGGCCCCGCTGGTGGTGGCCGGATCATAGGTCAGAGTCGCGCCGCTCACCTGTTCCAGATGGCCGTCGATGTAGACCACGCCCGGAGCCAGGGTCAGGACGTTGGCGGCCGCGCTGACCTCGAGGCCCATGATGATGGAGCCTTCCTTGAACAGGATGTCGGCGATCTTGCGCCGCTCCAGGTTGATGATGTCCTGCTGCTCGTTGAGTTCGGAATCCAGCAGGTCGCGATCCTGATGGTAGCGGATGCGCTTGTAGTTCTTGGTCGGGTCGAATGTCTCGCGTGAGATGCTCATGATTGAATCCTCCAGTTAGATCTTGATGATCCCGACCAGCTCCACGCGGGTGTCGGAAATCTTGTTGAAGTCGGGAATGTTCTTCACCTCGTACAGGTAGCCCGGGCGCAGCGCCTCGCCGGTCGGGTTGGTGTCCTGATGGAACACGCCGCCCATGGCGAGATCCCCGGTGGTGCTGGCCACGTACTGCACGTCGCCGCCGAAGAAGCCGTATTCGCGGATGGTGATGCCGTTGGCCTCGGCCTCGTCGAAGCGGAAGAAGACGCCGATGGTGTTGGTCTCCTCGCCGGTTTCCAGGTAGCGCACGCCGTTGACCAGGAGCGCCCCTTCGGCGTCCTCCTTGAGGAAGGTCCGCTTGTAGTAGCGCTTGCGGGCACGTTCGTTTCTGAGCCCGGTCTGGCCGATATCCGGCGCGGGCGGATTCTGCGGGTCGGTGAAGCTGGCATCCCCGTCGCCGATGGCGCAGTGGGTGATGCCGTCCACGGCCTGGCCGAGGAGGAGTTTGGCCGTCAGTATCCGGCCGGTTTTAACGATGAGTCCCAGTGCCATTGCTGTTCTCCTTTAGGTCTGAATTTCGTGGTCTTGATCGATGAGCACCGCGAACAGGATCTGGCGCGT
>NZ_JCAMRN010000046.1:0-27248 GCF_059620965.1 Geobacter sp. PheSNFMC | reverse complement strand
TGCGAGAGGAGATGCTGATCTGCCAGCCGGCCTTGCGGAACAGCTCGACCGTGGCGTTTTCGAGGCTACCCTTGGGCACGCCGAAATTGAGAAGTCCGCTCATTTCTTGTATACCTCCGCCGGATCGAACAGGGGCTCGGAGTGCTCGACCCACTGGCCGTCCTCCCACCGGACATAGAAGCAGCTCCGGTTGCCCGTGTGGCAGGCTGCCGGGCCGTTCTGCTTCACCTTGATGACCACGGCGTCGGCATCGCAGTCGGTGAGCACCTCGACCACCTCCTGGGTGTTGCCCGACTCCTCGCCCTTCATCCAGTACTTGTTGCGGCTGCGGCTGAAGAACCAGGTCTTGCCGCTCTCAAGGGTGAGGTTGAGGGTTTTTTCATCCATGAAGGCCACCATGAGAACCTCGTTGGTGGCGTGGTCCTGGATGATGGCCGGGATGAGCCCTCCCATCTTCTGGAAATCGATCGTTATCATGCCGGGTGTCTCTCCTCCTTTGCGGGAATGAATCAGATTTCAGCAGTTGAACACTGTCTGCAGTCGTACCGACGGTCTCTTTCGGTAATTCCAGACCCATGGTTCTGCGGCCGATCACCTCACCCGGCGGGCTCGGACAGGAGCGGCCGTGAACCACGGAATTTCCTTTAATACTCCGCCATCTATCATTGTGTCAACAAAATGTGGCGCCAGAAGTCGGAGCCCTTGGCAGGAGAGGTGCGTTCGGGGTATAACCGACTCCTGGGGCATACCCGGCAGGCGGGATAGAGGACGTATTCTGTCGCACTGTTGGACGATACTGTAGCCTGCCTTCATATCCCCCGGAGGAGCATCCCATGACGGAACGAAAACGTCCCGCGGCGCTGCGGGGCACGACCGCGGCCCTGGAGACCAACTGCGGCAAGCTCTATGTGACGGTCAACCACGACCCGGACACCGGCCTGCCCGTTGAGGTCTTCTGCCGCTTCGGCAAGGCGGGCGGGTGCGGCAGCGCCGTCATGGACGGCCTGACCCGAATGATCACCCGTGGCCTGCTCTCGGGCATGGACCCGCAGGTTGTGGTTCGGGACCTGGCCGGGATATCGTGCCACCTGGGCGCCGCCACCTGTCTCGACGCCCTGGCGGAGGCGGTGGCCCTGGCCCTGGAGGAGGGGAAAGGAGAGGACCGTTGCCCCTGACCATCTACACGAGCAACCGGATGGAGGCCCTGGTCGAGCAGCTTTGCGCCGTGGTCGAGCCCCCCCTGTCGTCACCCTTTGTTCCCGAGACCATCGTGGTGCAGAGCCGGGGCATGGAACGGTGGCTCGCCATGGAACTGGCAAAGCGCCTGGGGATCTGGGCGAACGGCTCCTATCCCTTTCCCAATGCCTTTGTCTGGTCGCTTTTCCGGGCGGCGCTACCCCATCTGCCGGACCAGTCCCCCTTTGACCCCGCCATCCTGACCTGGCGGATCATGGACCTGCTGCCGCGCCTGCTCCCGGAACCGGCCTTCGGCCAGTTGCGGGGATATCTGGCCGGGGAGGACCGGGAGTTGCGGCTCTATCAGCTTGCGGCCAGGATCGCCGATACCTTTGACCAGTACACCGTGTTCCGGGGCGACCTGCTGACGGCCTGGGAAACGGGGCGGGACCAGCAGTGGCAGGCCCGGCTCTGGCGCGCATTGACCGCGGACAGTCCCGGTACCCACCGGGGGGCCGTGCGCGACGCATTCCTGAAACAGCTGGCCGGGGGGCGTCTCCCTGCCGGCGTCTGCCCCGAACGGGTGTCGGTCTTCGGCATCTCGTACCTTCCGCCGTTCCACCTGGAGATCTTCACCTCCCTGGCCCGGCTCTGCCCGGTGAACCTGTTCGTCCTGAGCCCCTGCCGGGAATACTGGGGGGATATCGTCTCGCCCGGCGCCCGGGCGCGGATGACCCCGGAGCGCCGGCAGCAGGCCGTGGAGGGGCATCCGCTGCTTGCCTCCCTGGGTAAGCCGGGGCGTGATTTCTCGTCCCTCATCCTGGCCTGCGACGACCTGTCGGGCGGTGAGCGCGACCTCTATGCCGAAGCCCCCGGCGAAACGCTGCTGGCCGCGGTGCAGAACGGCATCCTCACCCTGGACGAGGCCGACGGCACTCCGCGTCTGGTCCGGGTGGACCCCGGCGACCGCTCGATCGGGATTCATTCCTGTCACGGCCCCATGCGCGAGGCGGAGGTGCTCCACGACGTCCTGCTGGCCATGTTCGAGGACCTGCCCGACCTCACGCCCCGGGATATCATCGTGATGACGCCGGACATCGAGACCTATGCCCCCTATGTTGCCGCGGTGTTCGGCGGCGGTCAGGATCAACAGCGGCGGCGGATCCCGTTTTCCATTGCCGACCGGAGCATCCGGTGTGCCGGGGGGGCGGCCGACACCTTCCTGGCCATCCTCGACCTGCCCCTGGGCCGCTTCCCGGTGACCGACGTGCTGGACATCCTGGAGACCGGCGCGGTCCACCGCCGCTTCGGCATCGACGAGGCCGGTCTCGAACAGATCCGCTCCTGGGTGGAGGCCACCCGCATCCGTTGGGGCATGGACGAGAACGAGCGCCGGGCTGCCGGGCTGCCGGCCTACCGGGAGAACAGTTGGCAGGCCGGGCTCGACCGGTTGCTGCTGGGGGTGGCCATGCCCGACGAGGAAGGGGCCATGTTCGGCGGCATCCTCCCCCACGATGCCATGGAAGGGGACGGGCCGGTGCTCCTGGGGCGCTTCATCCGCTTCGTGGAGGCCCTGGACCGGGTGCGGCGCGATCTGGTGCGCCCCCGCTCCCTTGAGGGGTGGACAGCGACCCTGCGCGGCATCCTGGCCGACTTCTTCAATCCCGATGACGCCACCGCCTTCGAGCGTGCCGCCCTGGGGAGGATCGTGGACGGCCTCGGCGAACTCGGCGCGGGCTCCGGCTTCACGGACGAGGTGGGTCGGTCCGTGATCAGGGCCTGGCTCGGCGAACGGCTCGACAAGCCCGAGCAGGGGCTCGGTTTCATGACCGGCGGGGTAACCTTCTGTGCCATGCTCCCCATGCGGAGCATCCCTTTCCGGGTGATCTGCCTGCTGGGGGTGAACGACGACTCCTTCCCCCGCCGGGACCGCGCCGCCGGCTTCGACCTGATGACCGCAGACCGCCGCCCCGGCGACCGGTCGCTGCGGGAGGAGGACCGCTACCTCTTTCTGGAAGCCCTCCTCTCGGCCCGGGAGCGCCTGGTGATCAGCTACACCGGCCAGAGCGTCCGGGATAACGCCGAGCTTCCCCCCTCGGTGCTGGTGAGCGAGTTCCTCGACTACCTGGGATCGCGCTTCACGGACGGCACCGACCGGTTCCCGGCCTCCCTGGTGACGCGGCACCGGCTCCAGCCTTTCAGCCCCGCCTACTTCACCGGAGACGGCGGGCTGTTCAGTTACGCAGCCGAGGAGTGCCGCGCCCTGGCCCGGCGCGACAGGGGCGACGCACCGCGCCCCTTCCTGGAGCATCCCCTGGCTTCGCCTGCTTCGGCTTTGGCCGACGAAACGGAGATCCTGCCCCTGGCGCAGCTCATCTCCTTTTTCGAGCACCCGGTGCGCTACCTCATGCGCCACCGGCTCGGCATCCGCCTGGAGGAGAGCCGCTCCCCCCTGGAGGACCGGGAGCCCTTTGCCCTGGACTCCCTGGATGCCTTCCTGCTGGAACAGGAGATCCTAGACCACATTCTGGCGGGCGGCGACCCGGCCGACCTCCTCCCCGTGGCCCGGGCCCGGGGCGGCCTGCCGCCGGCGCGCCAGGGAGAGCTGGCCTTTGCGGGGCTCACCGCACGGGTGCGGGACTTGGCCGACCGGGTCCGGCTGGCAACCAGCAGCCTGCCTCCCCTTGAACCCGTGACCGTGGACCTGCGGGTGGGTGAGCGGCGGCTCGTGGGAGAACTGGGTTCCCTCTGGCCCGCCGGCCTGATCCGCTGGCGCTGTGCCAAGCTGTCCGGCCGCGACCACATCCGGCTCTGGATCGAGCACCTGGTCCTCAATGCCCTGGCAGGGCCCGCCACCGGGGCGGCAAGCAGGCTCCTGGCCGCTGACGGCGAACTGGCGCTCCGTCCCGTGGCCGACCCCCTTGCGCACCTGGAGGCGCTAGTGTCGTACTACAGGCAGGGGAGCCGGGAGCCGCTGCGGTTCTTCCCGCGCAGCTCCCTGGCCTTTGCCCGCAACGGCGAGATGGCGGCGGCCCGCACCGCCTGGGAGGGAGACTTCTACCCGGAGGGGGACGATCCCTACCATGCGCTCTGCTTCGGCACTGCCGATCCCCTGGACGACGCCTTCCGCGAGACGTCCGTCGCAATCCTGACCCCCCTGCTGGCCCACCGGGAGGACGAGCGGTGACTTCCCTGCGACCCCATGACAATCTGACCGTGGAACTGTCCGGCCACAATCTGGTGGAAGCCAGCGCAGGCACGGGCAAGACCTTTGCCATTGCCTGCCTCTACCTGCGCCTGGTGGTGGAAGGGGAGGGGCTGCTCCCTGAAAACATCCTGGTGGTGACCTTCACCGAGGCGGCCACCAAGGAGTTGCGCGCCCGCATCCGCCAGCGGCTGCGCCAGGCCCGCGACCGGTTCGCCGGCGGGGGCGGGCCGGACGAGTTCCTCGACCGGCTGGCCCTGGGTGAGCGCTGGCCGGGGCACGCCACGGCCCTGTCCCGGATCGACAGCGCCCTCCAGACCTTCGACTGCGCCGCCATCTCCACCATCCACGGCTTCTGCCTCCGGGCGCTCCAGGAAAACGCCTTCGAGAGCGGTTCCCTGTTCGACACCGAACTGGCGGCGGACCAGGAACCGCTCCTGCGCCAAGTGGCGGACGATTTCTGGCGCCGTCACTTCTTCGGCGCGGACGCGCCGCTGCTCCCCCTGGCCCTGGGCCGGCGCTGGTCCCCGGAGGAGCTGGCGGCATTTCTGCGGAACATTGCCGGCAAGCCCCACCTGGCCGTGGAGCCGGTCTGGCATTCCGGTGAAGCGGACCGCGTGGCCGGGGAGATCCGGGACGCCTTTGCCGCGCTCGCGTCCCTCTGGCGGACGCAACGAGCGGAGATCGCCGCCATCCTGGCCGCCGATCCCGGGCTGAGCCGCTCCAGGAGCAACTACCACCCGGACTTGGTGCCGGGCCTCCTGGCCGCCATGGACGGCTATGCGGCCGGGACGGACCCCTACGCGCTCTTTGCCGGGTTCGACAAATTCACCACCGGGTTCCTGGCCGGGCAACGGCTCAAAAAGGCCGATCCGCCCCGGCACGACTGCTTCGATCTCTGCGACCGCCTGGCGCGGCTCACCTCCCAACGGCTCCTGCTCCTGAAGGCCGAGTTCGCGGCCCGGGGCCGGGAGCGGCTGGCCGCGCTCAAGGCTCAGCGCAACGTCCGGGGATATGATGACCTGCTCACGGACCTCCACGCCGCACTCGACGGGCCCGGCGGCGCGGCCCTGGCCGACCGGCTGCGTGAGCGCTACCGGGCCGCCCTCATCGACGAGTTCCAGGACACGGACCAGGTCCAGTACCGGATCTTCCGGGCGGTCTTCAGCGGCGGCGCGGTGCCCCTGTTCCTGATCGGCGACCCCAAGCAGGCCATCTACAGCTTCCGGGGAGCCGACGTTTTCGCCTACCTGGAGGCCCGGCAGGAGATCCCGGCGGAGCGGCGCTTCACCATGGATCGCAACTGGCGCTCCACGCCGGAGATGGTCGATGCGGTGAGCTCCCTGTTCCGCCTGGGGGGGGAGCACCCCTTCCTGGCCGGCGACATCGCCTTTCCCCCGGTCACGGCGGCCCGGCGGCAGGGATGCTCCTTCGGCGACCGCGATCCGGCGCCGCTCCAGCTCTGGTTCTTCCGCCGGGGCGAGAGCGACCGCGACTGCATCAACCTGGGCACGGGCCGGCAGCGGATCGTCACCGCCGTTGCCGACGAGATCTCCGGGCTCCTGGCCGACGGCCGCGCCGGCACGGCCTGCCTGGAGGACGAGGACGGGCGGATGCAGCCCCTCACCCCCGGCGACGTGGCCGTCATCGTCCGGTCCCACTTCGAGGCGGGCCTGGTTCAGCAGGCTCTGCGGGAGCGGGGCATCCCCTCCGTGGTCCAGAGTGCCGACAGCCTGTTCGAGACCCGCGAGGCCGGCGAGGTCTGGACCGTGATGGGGGCCGTGGCCGAGCCCGGGAACGAGGGGCGGGTCAGGGCGGCCCTGGTCACGGCGCTCTTCGGGCTCAACGGCAACGACCTGGCGCTTCTCATGGAGCAGGAGGCGGCCTGGGAAGAGCGGATCGCCGCCTTCCGCGACTACCGCGACCTCTGGCGCGAGCGGGGCTTCATGACCATGTTCCGCGCCCTCCTGGACCGGGAGGGGGTGAGGGAGCGGTGCCTTCCCCTGCCCGACGGGGAACGGCGGCTCACCAACCTGCGCCACTGCGCCGAGGTGCTCCACCAGGCGGCCGTTGAGCGGCGTCTCGGCCCCGATGCCCTGACGGCGTGGTTCGGGGAGCGGGTGAGTGTGCCCCCGCCCGGGGAGGATTACCAGATCCGGCTCGAATCGGACGACCGGGCGGTCCGCATCGTCACGGTCCACGTCAGCAAGGGGCTGGAGTATCCCGTGGTCTTTGCCCCCTTCATGTGGGGCGGACTGCGGGATGACGGGGACCTGACCCTCTGCCACGAGGAGGGCTTCCGGCTGGTGGCGGATTTCGGCACCGACCGCCGGGACGAGCGGCGCCGCCGGGCCCGGACCGAGGCCCTGGCCGAGAATCTCCGCCTCCTCTACGTGGCCCTCACCAGGGCCCGGTGCCGCGCCTACCTGGTCTGGGGCAAGTTCCGCGGCGCCGAGACCTCGGCCCCGGGCTGGCTCCTCCACGGCAGCCGGCCCGACGGGGGAGGCGACCCGGTGGCGCTCCTGGAGGGGACCCTGAAGAAGGCGACCGACCAGACTCTGCTGGAGCGGCTCGATCACCTGAAAGCGTTGAGCGGCGGGGGCGTGGCCGTGACCGAAGAACCGTGCCCGGTCCGACTGCCCCGCTTCCGGCCGGCCGTGGGTGAGGCGCCGCTGGTCTGCCGGGACTTCAGGGGCGACATCGACGCGGGCTGGCGGGTGGCCAGCTTCACCTCCTTTGCCTCGGGGCACCGGGAAACCGCCGAGTTGCCGGACCGGGACCAGACCCCGCCGGAGCTTCCGCCCGACGCGGCCAGCGACACGGCAGCCCCGCCCGAGGGCTCCATGTTCGCCTTTCCCCGGGGACCCCGGGCCGGCATCTTCCTGCACGGCCTCTTCGAGCAGCTCGATTTTGCCGTTGCCGGCGACGATGCCGTGCGGGACCTGGTCCGGCGCGAACTGGAGCGCAACGGCCATGGCGCCCAGTGGCTCGATCCGGTGAGCCGCATGGTCGGCAACGTCCTAAATGTTCCTCTGGGCGGGGAGGGGAATTCTTTCCGCCTGGCCGACCTGGTCCCCGGCAGCTGGCTGGCGGAGCTGGAGTTTTATTTCCCGCTCCGGTTCGTGCGGGACACCCAGGTGGCCGCCATCCTGGCCGGGGCCGGGGTGCTCCCCCAGGGGGCCGACCTGGGGGCGGTGGCACGCCGGATCGCCTTCGGCGAGGCCCGGGGCATGGTGCGCGGCTTCGTTGACTTGGTGCTCAGCCATGGCGGCCGCTACTACCTGATCGACTGGAAATCGAACCACCTGGGGAACCGGGCCGAGGATTACGGCCCCGAGCGCCTCTGCCGGGAGATGGAGCGCTCCCTCTATCCCCTCCAGTACCTGCTCTACACCGTGGCCCTCAACCGCTTCCTGGAGCGCCGCCTGCCCGGCTATCGCTACGAGGAGCACTTCGGCGGGGTGTTCTACCTGTTCCTGCGGGGGATCGATCCCGAACGCCCCGCCCTGGGGGTCTATCATGACCTGCCGCGGCCCGACCTGGTGCGGGCATTGACCGACTGCCTCGCCGGGCGGGAAGGAGGAGCGCCGTGAGCGCCGACGACCTGCAGTTCCGCGACATCGACGCCTGTTTTGCCGACTTCCTCTGCCGCCTGGCCGGCGGCCGGAACGACGATCTCCATCGGGCCGCCATGCACGCCAGCGCCGCCGTGGGGGCCGGCCACGTCTGCCTGCGCCTGGACGAGGCCTTTGGCAGCGACGGCGCAGCCCTGGCCGCCACCCTCAGGGCCCTGCCGGTGGTTGGCCCGCCCGGTGGCCGCACCCCCCTGATCCTGGACGAAAAGAACCGCCTTTATCTCTATCGATACTGGAGCTATGAATACCTAGTTACTGAATTCATAAAGCAAAAATCCGCAGAGCTCCGTCCCGTTTCCCTGCCGCTCCTGCGGGCCGGTATTGACCGGATCTTCGGGCCGAAGGGTGACGATGCCGTGGACTGGCAGCGGGTGGCTGCCGCGGCCGCGGTGCGGAGCGGCTTTTGCGTCATCTCCGGGGGGCCGGGTACCGGCAAGACCTCCACCGTGGTTTCGATCCTGGCCCTGCTCCTGGAGCAGGCCGGCGAGGAAGGGGCGGGCATTGCCCTGGCAGCGCCCACGGGCAAGGCCGCGGCACGGCTCGGCGACTCCATCCGCGATGCCCGGCAGCGCCTGGCATCGGTAACCCCCGTGGCGGAGCGGATTCCCGGCCAGGTCTCCACGATCCACCGGTTGCTGGGGGTGATTCCCGGCTCGGTCCGCTTCCGTCACGACCGGCGCAACCCGCTGCCGCACCGGGTGGTCGTGGTGGACGAGGCCTCCATGGTGCCGCTGCCCCTCATGGCCCGGCTGATGGAGGCCCTGGCGCCGTCGGCCCGGCTCATCCTCCTGGGGGACCGGGACCAGCTCGCCTCGGTGGAGGCCGGGGCCGTGCTGGGCGACATCTGCGACACCGGGCGGGCGCACCGGTTCTCGGCCCCGTTCCGGGAGTTCATCCGTGATGCCGCGGGTGAGGAGATCGAGGGAGAAGCCGGGGACGACGGGGACGGGCAGTCGGGGACGCCGGCCGACTCCCTGGTGATCCTGCGCAGGAACTACCGCTTCGGTGCGGCCAGCGCCATTGGCGCGGCCAGTGCGGCCGTGAACGAGGGCGACGGGGACCGGCTCATGGCGCTTGTGTCAGGAGAAGGGATGGACAACGGCGTGGCGCTCTGGCCGGTGCCGCCGGCGGAGCGGCTTGCCGGAGCCCTGGCCGAGAGCGTTGTTGCGGGGTACGGTGAGTATCTGCGCCAGGCAGACCCGGAACAGGCACTGGCCTGCTTCGACCGCTTCCGGGTCCTCTGTGCCGTCCGGCAGGGGGAGTATGGGGTGCAGGGGCTCAACCGGGCCATCGAGCGGGTCCTGGCGCGGCAGGGGCTCATCGATGCCGACCGCGTCTGGTACCCGGGGCGGCCGGTCATGGTGACGGTGAACGACTACGGGCTGGGGCTCTTCAACGGTGACATCGGCCTGGCCGTTGCCGATCCCGCCTTCAGCGGGGGGCTGGCCGTCTGCTTTCCCGCGCCCGGCGGTGGAGTCAGAAAGATTTCCCCGGCCCGACTGCCGGCCCATGAAACGGTCTTTGCCATGACGGTCCACAAGAGCCAGGGGTCCGAGTTCGACCGGATACTGCTGGTGCTCCCCCCCTTCGACAGCCCCGTGCTCACGCGGGAACTGGTCTACACGGGACTCACCCGCGCCCGGACCGGTGCGGTCATCTGGGCGGACGAGGAGATCCTGCGGTCCGCTGCGGCGCGGAGGAGCGAACGGCGTTCGGGCCTGCGGGAAGCGTTGTGGGGATGATGGGGTGATGGGGGGCGCGGCCGGACGGCCGCGCCGGATCAGTGACCGCCTGAGAGGGGGACGTCGAAGGTGCGGCCGTCCTTGGAGAAGCGGACCTTGCGCTCGCCGATGGAGACGATGCGGGCGCCCGCCACCACGTTTCCTTCCGCAACCAGGGTGCCGTTCACCACGGCCCGGCGCAGACGCCGCTCATCCTGCCAAGCGATGCCCGTTACGGACAGGTCCGAGGGCTGGGTCACGGCAACGGGTGCCGGTGCGCTTGGGGCGCGTACCGCCGGGGCACTTTCTTCTTCCTCCTCGTCCGGGCGCGGTGCCGCGGGCACGGGGCGCGGAACAGCCGCCGCGGGCGGGGCAGGGACGGGACGCGGCGCCTCAACGGCCGGAGCCGGTTGCAGTTGCGGTTGCGGAACCGGGGGCTGCGGCACGGGGGCCGGCGCCAGTGCTGACTCCGTGCCCTCGTCCTGGTACCCGGCCGTCAGCGGGGCCGTCCGTCCGGCGTCCCGGCGTTGTACCGCCGCCGTGCGCGTGGCGTCGTTGCCGCCCTTCAGTAACAGGCCCGCTGCCAGACCCGCCAGGAGGATCACCGCAGCGCCGGCCGCGAACAGCCACCGTTTCCGGCTGTCGGAGCGCTGCGCCCCCCGGTGGCCGAGCACGTCGGGACGGATGTTCTCGGTGGCCCCGCGCCGGGCTTTGCGCTCCTGCTCCATTTTTCTCAGCGCGTCAAGAATCAGGCTCATTGCGTGCTCCCCTTTGCTCCCGTAAGTCCCGGCGGGAAAAACCCGCCCGCCCTGCGGTAGAGGAGCGCCAGCGTTTTCTCCCCCGCCTTGCCGTCAGGTTGCAGCCCCTCGGACTGCTGGAAGCGACGGATCCCTTCCTCGGTAGCCGCGTCAAAGTCGCCCGTGGGTTTTTCATCGTAGAAACCGGCCCCTTTCAGCAGTTCCTGAAGAGGCTTCACTCCCTTGCCCTTGCTTCCCGCCCGGGTCCGTAACGGTATTCCGTGGAAATTCTTCCAGAACATCCAGGCCCGTCCCTCCCAGAACGCCTCGATCTCGCCGCGCGAAAGGGAATGTTTCCCCGCAACAGCCGGCACCACGGTGAACGAGCCGTTGCTCGCGGCCGTAAGGGTCAGGAACCGGCTGGTGCCGTCGGGAAGCTCCACCTGGAGCAGCACCGGCGCGTCGAAGCGCAGGATGTCGTCCAGGCTCCCCTTGATTTCCGTGGCCGTGAAACCGCGCCGTGCCGCCAGGGTGCGGATATCGTCGCTGTGCCCGGCCCGGTCGATGGCGGGTGCCTGCCATGCCCCCAGCAGGGCGTTGGCAGTGGTCAGCATGTTGTCACCCGCGGCCGTTGCCGCCAAAGATTTGCGGACAGCATCGCCGGTCAGGGGAGGCGGCTGCGGCGCAGGGGCAGCGGTCGGGGCCGGGGCCGGCGTTGCCTCTCCGGCCACGGCCGGGGGCGACGGCTCCTTGCCCGCGCGGTTGAACAGGGTAACGCCGATGCTTATCGCCGCGGCCAGGGTCAGGAACTGCAGGGTCTTGCGGGGGAGGGGAAAGCGCCGCCCTTCTTCCTGGCGCACGTCGATGATGGCCTCGGCCGCCATTGACGCGGTGATCTCCCTGCTGTCCCTGGTGTAGGCCAGCAGGAGCGCCCGGTCGCACACGGCATTGATCAGCCGGGGCAGCCCTTTGGAGAAGCGGTAGATCTTCTTCACGGCCCCCAGGGTGAACGCCACCGGCTCCCGGCCGCCGCCCGCCACCCTGATCCGGTGCCGGATGTACTCCCGCGTATCGTCGCACCCCATGGGCTCCAGGTGGTAGCGCACCGTGATCCGCTGGTTGAGCTGGCGCAGTTCTTCCAGCGCCAGCAGCCGCTTCAGCTCCGGCTGGCCCACCAGCACGATCTGGATCAGCTTGTCCCGCTCGGTCTCCAGGTTGGAGATGAGCCTGATGTGCTCCAGCACCTCGGCGGAAAGATTCTGGGCCTCGTCGATCACCAGCACCACCGTGCGGCCGGCCGAGCTTTCCTCCAGCAGGAAACGGTTCAGGGCCTCCAGCAACTCGCCCCGCTCCGAGCTGGCGCAGGGGAGGCCGAACTCCCGGTTGATCCCCTGGAGCAGCCCCAGGGACGACAGGGTCGGGTTGAAGATGAGGGCGGTGCGGTGCGTGGCCGGGTCGAGCTGGTTGAGGAAGGTCCTGATCAGGGTGGTCTTGCCGGTCCCCACCTCGCCCGTCAGCTCGATGAACCCGGCATGGGTGTCAATGCCGTAGAGCAGGTGGGCGAACCCCTCCTGATGGTGGGTGCTCAGAAAGAGAAAATCAGGGTTCGGGGTGAGCGCAAAGGGTTGTTCGGTAAAGCCGAAATGGTCTCGATACATGGGGCACGAACATCGGCCGGAAAACTGTCCGGCGAGTAAAATAATCAGATTTTCAACTAGTTATAAAGTTCAAATCCCTGGATGTCAAGGAGTAATTCATCGGCGGGCCCGGACGGGGGATGTTTGACAAAGGTTAATCATTATGTACAGTTAACCTCTGCGGACCCCGGCCGGACATGAGCGCCGGCAACAGACGTACGGGAAAGGAGGGTGATACGGCGCCGGGGAAGGCAGGGATGCGACCGCATATTCCGGAAACCTGTCCGACAAGACGTGGTCAGGTTACACACAACAAGGGGGTACAGGGATGGTATCCAAGCGACTAATGGGAGCGGCGGCACTTCTCCTCCTGGCGGCAGGCGCCGCCGGCGCGGCAGGCTTGACCGTCAAGGAACAACTTGGCAAGGACATCTTCTTCGACAACAACCTTTCAATCAACCGCAACCAGTCATGCGCGGTCTGCCATGCCCCCGAGGCGGGGTGGACCGGCCCCTCACCCGACATTAACTCCCACGGCGCAGTATATGAAGGCTCCATCGCCGGGCGTTTCGGCAACCGCAAACCACCCTCATCGGCCTACGCAACCACTGCGCCCATCCTCAAATATATCCGTCAGGGCGGCGGCATGTTCGTGGGGGGCAACTTCTGGGATGGCCGCGCCACCGGCGAAAAACTGGGCAACCCCGCCGCCGACCAGGCCCAGGGCCCGTTCCTGAATCCGCTGGAGCAGGCGCTCCCCGACTCGGCCTGCGTGGTCCACCGGGTCTGCACCGCCACCTACGGCACCGCCATGGACGTCGTCTGGCCCGGCTCGTGCGCCATTGTCTGGCCCGCCGACGCGGACACATCCTGCGCCACCGAAGGGGCCTTCGTGAACCTGGATGCTCCCAACCGGGCAAAATCCAATCTGGCCTACGACTACATCGCCCTGGCCATTGCCGCCTACGAGGGCTCGACCGAATCCAACGCCTTCACCTCCAAGTACGATTTCTACTTGGCCGGCAAGGCATTCCTGACGCCCCAGGAGAAAATGGGGCTCGCTCTCTTCAACGGCAAGGGCAAATGTGCCCGCTGCCACGTCAACACCGGCAAAAAGCCACTTTTCACCGACTACACCTACGACAACCTGGGCGTACCGCGCAATGTCGAGAATCCTTTCTATCAGTCCACCTTCAATCCCCTGGGGGCCGCCTGGATCGACCTGGGGCTCGGCGGCTTCCTTGAGTCGCGCATCGATTACAGCCGATTTGCCAAGGCCAACCTCGGCAAGCACAAGGTGCCCACCCTGCGCAACGTGGACAAGAAAGCCGCCCCCGATTTCGTCAAGGCATTCGGCCACAACGGCTACTTCAAGAGCCTGAAGGAGATCGTCCACTTCTACAACACCCGCGACGTTCTCCCCACCTGCGCGCCCGGCTCCCCCGGCGAAAAGGTGACCTGCTGGCCGCTGCCCGAACTGGCCCTCACCATGAACACCGCCGAACTGGGCAACCTCAAGCTCTCCGATGCCGAAGAAGACGCCCTGGTGGCCTTCATGAAGACCCTCACCGACGGCTATCAGCCCTGACCGACCCGTTGCACCGCCCCGGACCGCCCGGTCCGGGGCACGTTTCCGCCTGCCTCAGACCCGTTCACAAACCAATGGATAATGAACCCGCAATCTGCTAGTGATACGAGCAAAATTCCCCTTGCGAGGTGACCCGGGATGAAACTCGTATCGTTCAACGTCAATGGCCTGCGCTCCCGTCTCCATCAACTCGAAGAACTGGTCCGGACCCATCGGCCCGACATCATCGGCCTCCAGGAAACCAAGGTGCAGGATGCCGACTTCCCCCTGGCCGCCGTCCAGGCCCTGGGCTATCACGTGATCTACCACGGCCAGAAGACCCACCACGGCGTGGCGCTCCTCTCCCTCCAGCCGCCCCGCGACGTCCGGCTCGGCCTCCCCGGCGACGGCGACGAAGCCCAGAAGCGCTTCATCGGCGCCACCTTCGACCTCTCCGCCGGGCCGCCCCTGAGGGTCATCAACGGCTACTTCCCCCAGGGTGAAAGCCGCGACCACCCGGTCAAGTTCCCGGCCAAGGAGCGCTTCTACGCCGACGTGCTCGCCTACCTGATATCCTCCTGCGACCCCGACGCCCCCCTGGCGGTCATGGGAGACTTCAACATCGCCCCCGTGGACCCGGACATCGGCATCGGCGCCGACAACGCCAAGCGCTGGCTCCGCACCGGCAAGACCAGCTTCCTGCCCGAAGAGCGCGCCTGGTTCGCCGCCCTGTGCGACTGGGGGCTGCACGACAGCTACCGCGAACTCTACCCCGACATCGACGACCGCTTCAGCTGGTTCGACTACCGCAGCCGCGGCTTCGAGTCCGAGCCCAAGCGGGGCCTGCGCATCGACCACATCCTCCTCACCCGTCCGCTCCAGCAAGCCTGCCGCGCCGCCGGCATCGACTACGACATCCGCGCCATGGAAAAGCCGTCCGACCACTGCCCCGTGTGGGTGGAGGTGGAAGTGTGATCAGCGCTCGAAACGCGGCCCGAGGACGCGGCGTATAGGGGTTTTCCTGATTGAACGGGGATAGTAATTGATTTATGAAAGGGTGTTAGTGGTGTGTGGGGGGGATTGATTCGGGTATGGGAAAGCAGGGGAGGGTCCTTGATTTCCTGGCGAGTAGTTGGACGGAGCGAGTTTTCTGAGAGAGAAGGCGGAGCCTTACAATGCCGATTTTACCGACAAAAGTGAGGTTCTAAGCGCTGGAAATGAGATCTTTTGGGACTATTATGATTTTATTTCAGTTGGTTAGCTTGGTCCGACCCGCAAGAGGTCTCCGCGAATAACAGGGATAAACACAGAAAAATCAGCATGGTGTGTGCTACTAGCGCAGTTAATAAGCTGGCTCTGTTTGCTTCGGACGGTTCCGATTATTTCCACGCTACCGGCCCCGCAAAGCCCTCCGTTGACGGTCCACCGATAAAGTTCTTGGAATTTGCTAGAAGCAAAAATGTCAAAGCCGAAATAGGTTTTACCACTCATATAATCTTCGACGAAGGAACCGAAGTCTCTGGTCAAAGTGTGTTTCTTGTCCTCGAAAATATTAGCTCTTACATCAGGAACACCGTCATAAAAGCACTTGTATAATTGCATGATTAGCTCCCCAAATTTGAGATGGAGTGCATAACTCTCGGCGGCAGAAGGACGGCTAACGCCGCCTCTGCGCCTCATGCACGTTGTGCAGGACAAAAAACGGAGAAATTATGGAATTTATCATGCCAGCCGATATGAAATCCGCAGCTGTTATTTTGACTTTGCTGTTTTTGGTGGTTTCTCTGATTATCGGCGTAATCCTCGTTTTCGTGCCCAAGAAGGATGACATGGCTATCAAGCTCTTTGGTAGCATTGTGGTTGTCGGCCTCTCCTTGGCTTCTAATGATGTTTGGGTTTATGCACTGGCAATATTCATTATTGCAACCCTTGTCACCGAACTGAGTTTCCTTGAAAATATAGCAGCCATATTTTGGAATAGAGAGAAGTACTGGGAATACATGATGAAGAAGGCGTCTGTGTCAGAACTAAAAGCAAAACGACAAGAAGAAGCCCTGGAGGAGCAAGGAGAGACAGCTTCGGGGACAGAACCTTCTGAACCAGAAACTGCCGAAACAACTACGCCCCAAGAAACCACTTCGACCGATCAAGAAGCCCCTAAAGATCAGTCGTTAACCGAAAGACAGGTAAGGATTGATGCGATTAGTTCGTCAGAGAGGTTCGAGCATGCAGTGTTATTGGCGCTGAAGGATGGATTCCGCCCGTATATTTCAGGCAAGCTTTTTAAGCAGATGAAAGTTGTAGCAAGCGACGGAACAGAGATGATTTATGATGCAATCATAAACACTCATCCTGTTGACTATATAATAGAAATCAAAAAATATCAGAGACCAAGCAGTCTTTATAATGTTCTGTCTCAATTACGAGGTTCGGTGTCATATTATCAGAACTATCTGGCTGAAAGAGGAATTACCAAACGAATCGTTCCAATAGTTGTAGTTCCATCTGATCTCAATGCACCATCTATATTCAAGGATAGCTTGGCTGTCCTAAAGTTTGACGAGGCAACCAGAAGATTTACAAATATGAACGAATTTATAACAGCTGTAAATCATTTGATTTCTATCGGTAGCACTGGGACTCGATAAATTGACCTATGCTTATGGAGTACATGTGTAATTAGATTAGGAGGAAAAATGGGAAAACAACTTTCTCCTGCCGCGATTATGGCACTTAAAGAAGCACTCTGTTCTGTGTATTGGTATAAATCCGATCTCCGAAGTTTTTTGCAGTTATGCCTATCAAACCCTTCTCTGCTCACAAAATTCGACTGGCAAAATTATAAGCGTCAAATTGTTTCTGATCTTATAGATCATCTTGTTGGGAACCCCGACAGGTACATAGGCGATTTAACCAAGTTATGTTATGAGTTGTGCAAGATCACTGATTTTAATCATTTAAAGCAACTCGATGATGGCAACTCAAAAGTTGAGCGAGCACGTGCAGCAGTATTGCAACTTCGGCAACTGGTTGAACCACATCAAGATGTAAAACGCGAACAGGATGAAATTGAAAAACGACAGGAGGTTGCAGCTAAGAGACTGCGCGAGAACGTTGCTGTACGCCAGAAGTTGGAAGAAATAAAGATGAAGTATTTATCTTTAATCAGCTCTACCAATCCCCAAGGTAGAGGTTTCGAGCTCGAAAAGATGATGTATGATCTTTTCGAGTTATTCGATCTCGACCCTAAAGCTTCCTTCAAGAACCTTGGAGAGCAGGTTGACGGCGCGTTCGCCCTTGAAGGTACTGATTATTTGTTTGAAGCAAAGTGGCAGAAAGAACTTATCAACAAAGCTGATCTTGCCGCCTTCTCTGATAAGGTCAAAACCAAATTGGAAAATACCTTAGGAGTCTTTCTCTCTATCAATGGGTTCTCGACGGATGGAGTTACTGCTCACCAGGCGGGAGGCGCATCGATTATTCTAATGGACGGAGGAGATCTCATGGCGGTATTTGAGGAACGTATCGACTTCGTAAGTCTACTTCTAAGAAAGAAAAGATACGCGGCCCAGACAGGCAATATCTACCTCACTTATTTCCAGATGGTTAACGCAAAATGAGCACAACAAGCGCCAAGACCGGCCAAAAGACCTGCCGGTCAGGCTTTTGACGTTGGAAGGAGAAATAATGAGGAAAGTCTTTAAACGAATTGGACCTGCCGTAGCAATTGTTTCAGTTTTGTCCCTTGGTGGATGCGGCAGCAATTCGGATGGCATCTCTACTATTCAAATGGGCGGTGCTAAACAAGGAAATGTTCTCACGCTTACTGGAACGGTATCCGTTCTCGCAGGTCAGGCAACGCAGCAGGGAACAACCGATGGGACCGGTTCAGTGGCTCGGTTTAATGCTCCCTCCGGTATAACGACCGACGGGGTCAACCTCTACGTGGCGGACACAGGAAATAATACAATCCGTAAAGTAGTGATTACAACCGGTGCAGTTACTACACTTGCAGGTACAGTTGGGACAGGTACTGCCCAAACGAGTGGATCAACCGATGGAACAGGCTCTGCGGCTAAGTTCAATGCCCCATTTGCCATTACGACTGATGGGACAAACCTTTATGTCGCTGACACAAATAACAACACAATCCGCAAGGTAGTTATTGCGACTGGCGCAGTTACAACTTTGGCAGGCAGTGCCGGAATAACTGGCTCAACTGATGGCATTGGTTCTGCGGGGCTATTCAACTCACCAAGTGGCATTACAACCGATGGCACAAACCTCTATGTGTCAGACACGGGCAATAGGGCAATCCGGAAAGTGGTAATAGCAACTGGCGCCGTGACTACACTTGCAGGCAGCGCCGGAACGCCTGGCTCAACCGATGGGGTCGGTTCTTCGGTCCTGTTCGGTACAGTATTCGGGATTACAACCGACGGTACGAATCTTTTTGTCGCCGACACCGATAACAGCACAATTCGCAAGGTAGTAGTTGCAACTGGGGCAGTGACCACTTTGGCGGGGAGTGCCGGACAAAACGGTAAAACCGACGGAACTGGCACCACTGCTAGGTTCAACTCGCCAGTTGGCATTACAACTGACGGGACAAATCTTTATATTGCAGATTCAAGTAACGATTCAATTCGCAAGGTGGTAATTGCAACTGGCACTGTGACCACATTGGTAGCAGGCACCTCATTGAGCTCTACTTCTCCTTTGAGTTTCCCATTAGGAATCACAACTGATGGTGCAAGTCTTTTTGTTGCTGACACACAGAACAGTACTATTGATTTGCTTAAATAAGCGAAGCTTTCACAGGCCCTTGGACACCGACCGGGGCCGAAAGCGCCTCGGTGCGGGTCAAGGGGCAGGGTACGTAAATCGTAAATCGTACGTAAATCGGGTCGGACCAAGCCAACCTACTGACATTTCAACAATTACATCTATTTCAGAGGGTTTTTTACCCTTAGAAGCGCATTTTCAGGGTCATAATTGAGCACTCAACATAACATGGCACGAGCGAATCGGCACTGCATACCGGGTCAGGTGTGGCACGGCCTGTTGCCGAAACCAAGACGAGGCCGGTTCTAAGCACGTATAATCTGTCCATCGTTACAGCCGGAGTCCAGCTATGATGGGAAGACAGGAACAACCTCAGCACAACCTATTCCATTACAGTGTCAACCTCGACAAGTGGATCAGAAACGATCACCCGCCTCGCACGGTCAATGAATTGATCGACTTCGATTTTGCCTATGCCGAGGTGAAGAATTGCTCCGGCAACAACGGCAATGAATCGGTCATTTCGCTGATCATATTGAAGTTGATGCTCTTTCTCGTTTTCTACAAATGTCCGCTCGGAACGGGAGGTGATGAAAACCGTTCCGGAGCGAATGGACTGGCTCTGGTCTCCGGGATACGATCTCGACTCGGTCATCCCGAACCACAGCGTCTTATCCAAGGCAGGGAAGAAGTGGGGCGCTGCAGTTTTCCAAAGCTTTTCCGAGCGAATTACTTCATAAGATGTTTATGGGGGCAACGGCCCTCCAGCCATGTCGATAACTGAGCTTGTGCGTTATTCAAGGGGAAGCTTTGTTAAGCGATTTATTTTCTCGGCATCCTGTGCAATTATAGCTGCAATCGATTTCGCTGGCATTCTCCAGCGGGACCAGTAGTGCCTGTAACGAACCGGTCGCCACCACGAGTTCCACACTTACGTAAGAGCGAGAAAAAGTCCCCGCCGGCAAATACGTTTCCGATCCTCAGGGAGCCCGGCTCCACCACGGCGAAGTTCTACTGCGGCGACAGGGTCGTGGCGTCCGGGCATACGCGGGCAGGGGGGCGAAGAGTGCGATGAACCGGCCCGGAAGGAACAGCGGCGGGAAGCGCGCGTACGGGCGGTGACTCGCGGCAGGACGTTCCTGACGACTGTGGCTACCGAAGAGTGGGTTTACAACTCGGGCCCCGGCCGTTTACTCTGCCATCGGAAATTCCCGGATGATCGGTTCGCGGAGATCAAAACCGGAGAAGGATGATAAGATGCCATGCAATGGCGCCATGACCGCTGACACGTATGCCCCATGGGGGCGACGGCAGAGTCGGGCGCCCACAGAACCAGATCATAGCTGACAGGTACCCAACCTCTATGCACAAAGGAGTGTATCGCCAATGCCCAAACGCACCGACATCCACAAAGTCCTCATTATCGGCTCCGGCCCGATCATCATCGGCCAGGCCTGCGAGTTCGACTACTCCGGCACCCAGGCCTGCAAGGCGCTGCGCAAGCTGGGCTACCAGATCGTGCTGGTCAACTCCAACCCGGCCACCATCATGACCGACCCGGGCACGGCCGATGTGACCTACATCGAGCCGTTGAACGTGCCAACCTTGACCGAGATCATTGACAAGGAGCGCCCTGATGCCCTGCTGCCCAACTTGGGCGGCCAGACCGGCCTGAACCTGTCCAGCGCCCTGGCCGAGGCCGGCGTGCTGGAAAAGTACGGGGTCAAGGTGATCGGGGTCAACCTGGATGCCATCAAGCGCGGCGAGGACCGCGAGACCTTCAAACAGACCATGGATAGCCTGGGCATCGAAATGGCCCGCAGCGACATTGCCCACTCCCTGGATGAGGCTAAGGCGGTGCTGGAGAAGATCGGTTTCCCGGTGGTGATCCGGCCGGCCTATACCATGGGCGGCACCGGCGGCGGCTTTGCCTACAACATGGAGGAGTTCGAGACCATCGTCAACCGTGGCCTGTCGGTCAGTCCGATCAGGCAGGTGCTGGTGGAGGAGTCGATCCTGGGCTGGGAAGAGTTGGAGCTGGAGGTGGTCCGCGACGCCAAGAACCAGAAGATCACGGTCTGCTTCATCGAGAACGTGGATGCCGTGGGGGTTCATACCGGCGATTCCTTCTGCACCGCGCCGATGCTGACCATCAGCCAGGAGCTGCAGGATCGCCTGCAGGCCGATGCCTACAAGATCGTCGACGCCATTGAGGTGATCGGCGGCACCAACGTGCAATTTGCCCATGACCCCAAGACCGGACGGGTGGTGGTGATCGAGATCAACCCCCGCACCTCCCGTTCATCGGCCCTGGCCTCCAAGGCCACCGGTTTCCCGATCGCCCTGGTTTCGGCCATGCTGGCCGCCGGCCTGACCCTGGACGAGATCCCCTACTGGCGGGACGGCTCCCTGGAGAAGTACACCCCCTCCGGCGACTACGTGGTGGTCAAGTTTGCCCGCTGGGCCTTTGAGAAGTTCAAGGGGGTGGAAGACAAGCTGGGCACCCAGATGCGGGCCGTGGGCGAGGTGATGAGCATTGGCAAGAACTACAAGGAGGCGCTGCAAAAGGCGATCCGCTCCCTGGAAAACGGCCGTTATGGCCTGGGGTTTGCCAAGGACTTCAACAAGCGTTCCCTGCCCGAACTGCTGGAGCTGTTGGCTGAGGCCACCAGCGAGCGGCAGTTTATCCTGTACGAGGCGCTGCGCAAGGGAGCCGATATCGACCTGCTCCATCGCCGCACCCATATCAAGCCCTGGTTTTTGCAACAGATGAAGGAGCTGGTGGAACTGGAGGAGCGGATTCTTGCCCACAAATGGGGGCGCCTGCCGAACGATCTGCTGGTTCAGGCCAAAAAAGACGGTTTCTCGGACCGCTATCTGGCGCAACTCCTCCACGTTCCCGAAGAGCGGATCCGTGAGCGGCGCATCACCCTCGACATGCTGGAGTCGTGGGAGCCGGTGCCGGTCAGTGGTGTGGAGAATGCGGCCTACTACTTCTCCACGTACAATGCCCCGGATAGCGTGGCGGTCACGGAACGCAAAAAGATCATGGTGCTGGGGGGCGGCCCCAACCGGATCGGTCAGGGGATCGAGTTCGACTACTGCTGCGTCCACACCGCCTTTGCCCTCAGGGATGCAGGCTATGAAACCATCATGGTCAACTGCAACCCGGAGACGGTTTCCACCGACTACGACACCTCGGACAAGCTCTACTTCGAGCCGTTGACCGTGGAGGATGTGCTGTCGATCTACGCCAAGGAGCAGCCGGAAGGGGTGCTGGTGCAGTTCGGCGGCCAGACGCCGCTCAACATCGCCCGTCAGCTTCAGGAGGCGGGAGTGCGGATCATCGGCACGCAGCCCGATACCATCGACCTGGCCGAGGACCGGGAGCAGTTTAACGCCATAATGCGCAAGCTCGGCATACCCCAGCCCGAATCGGGCATGGCCAGCAAGCTGGAGGATGCCATCGTCATTGCCGAGCGGATCGGCTATCCGCTGATCGTGCGTCCCTCCTACGTGCTGGGGGGGCGGGCCATGGAGGTGGTGCATGACGAGGAGATGCTGCGCGAATACCTGTCCAAGGCGGTGGATGTGACCCCGGAGCGGCCGATCCTGATCGACCGTTTCCTGCAGAACGCCATTGAGGCCGAGGCCGATGCAATCAGCGACGGGACCGACGCCTTCGTGCCGGCGGTGATGGAGCATATCGAGATGGCCGGCGTCCATTCCGGCGACTCGGCCTGCGTGATACCGCCGGTCAATATCCCGGCGAAACATGTTGCCACCATCGAGGAGTACACCCGCCGGATCGCGGTGGAGATGGGGGTGGTGGGGCTCATGAACATCCAGTACGCCATTAGCGACGACAAGGTCTACATCCTGGAGGCCAACCCCCGGGCCAGCCGCACCGTGCCGCTGGTTTCCAAGGTCTGCAACATTCCGATGCCGCGCATCGCGGTGCAGGTGATGCTGGGCGCCAAACTGAAGGACATGGGACTGGCCCGAGTGGCTGTTTCCCATTTCGGGGCGAAGGAGGCGGTATTCCCCTTCAACATGTTCCCGGAGGTGGATCCGGTGTTGGGGCCGGAGATGCGCTCCACCGGCGAGGTGCTGGGCATGGCGTCGTCATACGGGATGGCGTTCTACAAGGCCCAGGAGGCGGCCGGCGCCATGCTGCCGCTGGAGGGGACAGTGCTCATCACGGTCAACGAGCACGATCGCGCCGGAGCCCTTGAGGCGGCACAGCGGTTCTCCGCCATTGGTTTGGCGATCATGGCCACCCAGGGGACAGCGGCGTTCCTTGCCGGCAACGGAGTAACCGTGAAGACCGTGCTCAAGATGCACGAGGGAAGGCCGAACGTGGCCGACGCCATCAAGAATGGCGAGGTTCACCTGGTGGTCAATACGCCGTCGGGCAAGGCCAGCATCCATGACGACTCGTACATCCGCAAGGCGGCCATCAAGCACAAGATCCCCTATGTTACGACCATTGCCGCGGCAATCGCCGCCGCTGACGGCATTGCCGCCCGCAGGCAGGGGAAGGAGTCAGTCAGGAGCCTGCAGGAGTATCATGGGGGAATCGGTCGGTAGGTTTGATGCGCCGGGGTTGATCTGTCCCGGGGGTAACCTGGCGATATGCTTGCGCACGGAGGAACTGCCGGGCAGGATGACCCGCAGGGTGGGGCGAAGGAGGATAAAACCCGTGAAGCTTACTGCGGATGTGATCTTGCAGATAGCAATGGAGCTGGAGCGGCGGGGCCGGACATTCTATGAATCGCTGGCCCTCGGCTGCGGCAACGGGCGGATCGCGGCGCTGGCCGCCACGCTGGCAAAGGCGGAGATTGATCACCTGGAAACCTTTACGCGCATGCGGGAGGGACTGCCGGAGGGGCTGCGCGGTCCGAACCTGACAGAAGAGGAGCTCATGGCTGCGGCGGAACGCGTGCGCAGGGAGGTCCTGCCCCGGGCGAGCGTGGTGAGCGAGACGGTCATCGCCTCGAACCCGGGCAAGGCGCTGGACATGGCGATAGCCATGGAGGCCGATGCCGTCGCCTTTTACGCGGAGGCGGCGGCCGGTCTCGATGGTCTTGATGCCGATGTCATCACGGCGATCATGGCCGAGGAGAGGGCGCACCTCGTGATGCTCCAGGAGGTGCGCAACCTGTGCGCCGCCGTTCTCCCCGGGTAGCCCGCGTCTGAAAGGACAACGACCGAGATGGATCGATACCTGGCGGAGTCGGACATCATTGACTGGAGCCACCCGGACATCCTCTCGCTGGCAACGGCGCTCTCGGCGGGTTGCCGCCCGGAAAGCGAGA
Organism: Geobacter sp. PheSNFMC; assembly: GCF_059620965.1. Lineage (NCBI taxonomy): Bacteria > Pseudomonadati > Thermodesulfobacteriota > Desulfuromonadia > Geobacterales > Geobacteraceae > Geobacter > Geobacter sp. PheSNFMC. Next base: position 3,467 of record NZ_JCAMRN010000046.1, on the reverse strand, counting down.
TTGCCGGAAGATGCTTTGAGTGGGTGCGCGACAACGTCCGCCACAGTTGGGACCATAAGCTCAACCCCGTGACCTGCACGGCGTCGGACGTTCTGCGCCATCGGACCGGGTATTGCTATGCAAAAAGCCATCTGCTCGCGGCGCTCCTGCGGGCATGCGGCATTCCGGCGGGATTCTGCTATCAGCGGCTGAGCCTGGGCGGTCACGGGGCGCCGTACTGTCTGCACGGCCTGAATGCGGTTTTCCTGCCCGCGCATGGCTGGTATCGGATCGATCCCCGGGGCAACAGGGACGGGATCGATGCCCGGTTCACTCCGCCGGTCGAGCGCCTGGCATTCTCGCCGGACGACAGCCTGGAAGCCGATCTTCCCGAGATATGGTCGGAGCCACTGGACTGCGTGGTCTCGGTGCTGCGCCGCCATGACGACTATCGGGACGTGTACGCCAACCTGCCCGACGTGGAGCTGGTGCGGACGGTCAGCGTCCGGCCCTGCGCCGCACGGTGACCGACTCGCCGCCGATCCCCCAGTTGTCGGTATCCACCTCGTCGATCACCACCACCGTGGTGGCCGGATTCTTCCCCAGCACATCCACCAGCAACTGGGTGGCCCCCCTGATCAGGGCCGCCTTCTGCTCCGCCGTCGCTCCTTCGCGGGTGATCTTGATGTTCACGTAGGGCATGAAACCGTTCTCCTTTCAGATGTCGTGCAGGGCCATATGCTACCAGGTCTGGGTGATCGAGCCGGGCGTTACGGCCAGGGTGGCGCGCAGCCAGTCGAACCGTGCCTTCAGCAGGTCAAACTCCGGGCCGGAGAATAGGAACGCGGCCGTGCCCCTGATCAGGAACCCCGCGCCCGGTCCGTGCAGCCCCTTGACCTTGCTGCTGCCGATGGTGATCAGAACTTCGGGGTTGACGGCAATGTTGGCCTCGGTGCGGTGCATGTAGCCGGCGGGGATCAGCAGGCGGCCGTCGTCGGAGATGCGGACGTAGCTGTTCCAGGTGTTGACCAGATGCGGGCCGTCCTGGCCCAGGGTGGCGATGGCGACGATGCCGTCCTGCTTCAGTATTTCCATCAATGTTTCGGGGATCATCCGTGCTGCCTCCTGTTGGTTGAGAGTGGTCCGGCCGGGTTCTGCGACCGGAAGAATCTCTGTTTGTGCTGACCGTGAATGATGCGGTACCTTTTCACTACGTGTCTGTGCCGGATTATCCGGCCGCACCCGCTGCTCCGGCCCGACCGCGCCATTTGTTGCGCAGGGCTGCCCGCAACGGCTGAACAACATTGTTAGGATAGTCGATTTTTGTCCCCATTGGGAGGTGGAGTTTCAATTAGTTTTGTCCAAACAGACGAGACTCTGTAGCTACAATGGCGCCGGAGTCGAGCATCACCGGTTGCGCGGGCCGGCTGAAACGGGGAGATGAGACATCCGAATGAATGGCAATTCACCCGATTAGCGGTAGACTTGATCAGTAACGGCTCCTGGTGGAGCGGGCGCCGGCAGGAAGCCGGCCGTTCCAGGTGTGCGCACCATCCGGGAGAACGGCTCACATCAAGGAGGAACGGCATGGACAGCATTGGCCAGTATCAGCAACTTGTTATCGCCTACGCAACGGAAATCGGGACAAAGATCATCGCCGCCATTATCTTCTGGATCGTCGGTCGCTGGCTGATCCATCTGGTCCAGCGGATGCTGCAGCAGGTCCTTGAGAAGCAGAAGGTCGATCCCAGTCTCATGCGGTACTTGGGCAATTTCCTCGGTGTTGCCCTGAACATCGTGCTGGTGGTTGCGATCCTGGGTTACTTCGGGGTGCAGACGACCACCTTCGCCGCATTGGTGGCCGGTGTCGGCATTGCCGTGGGTGCCGCCTGGGGCGGGCTCCTCTCCAACCTGGCGGCAGGGGCGTTTCTCCTGGTGCTGCGTCCCTTCAAGGTGGGGGATTTCGTCACCATCGGCGGCATCACCGGAACCGTGCAGGAAATCGGCCTGTTCGTGACTGCCATCAACACCCCCGATAATGTCATGACCATGGTGGGCAATGCCAAGATTTTCAACGACACCATCCAGAACTACACCATCAACGACTACCGCCGGGTTGAGCTGAAATGCCAACTGGCCGGCAGCGCCGACCATGTGGCTGCCATGGAGCTGCTGCGGGAGAAGCTGGCGGCGGTGCCGAACGTGCTGTCAATGCCTGCGGTCGATGTGGAGATCCTCGATTTCACCCTGGTGGGGCCCGTGCTTGCCGTTCGTCCCTACTGCCACAACGACCATTACTGGCAAGTCTATTTCGACGGTAACCGCACGATCCGCGAGGCCCTTGCCGCGGCCGGATTCCCGGCGCCAATGCCTGCCCAGGTGGTGCTGGTCCAGAATCCGCAGGGGGGATGACCGGTCGCTGTGCCGGATATGCCGGGAACTGCCGCGGCGCGATTACCGCTCGGCCAGGCTGACGTGCGATCCGGCGGGACATCGCCATAGCCCCACAGGGCTGACTTGACGTAACCAATGCCTCCGGGCGAGGAGGTAGCGCACGGGCAAGGACGGATTGCCGGCGGGTTCGGCCTCGCGCCGCCGCCGGCCGGGGGTCCGGATTCTCTCCGCGACCGCGATCCCCTCTGCGTTCGCTGCTCTTCCCGCTCCGGGCAGCGGTGCCTCCCCGCAGGCGCCGAATGCCCCCGCTCCCTGCCGTGCCTGCCCTTGACATCCTTCAACGAAGCATATACCGTTTGCGGTGCCTGTTTGAGCGTAAACACTTCAAGCGTCACCGTCACCGGTCCGGACTGCCCCGCAACGGGCGGAACACCCGTTGAACCGATGAATGCCGCCCGCGAGGGTAGGAGTAATGTCCAAGCTGTCCTATTGCCTGATCGTACTTATCGTCCTGACCCTGAGCCTGACGTCGCCGGCCGGGGCCCAGGATGCCATCGCCACTCATCCAATCCTGCCCGCCGGCTATTCTTCCATCAAAGTTTTCGACCGTAACGGCCGGTTTGCGGGCCGGATTCTTCCCGAAAAGCGCTACTGGGTTCCCATCGACCGCATCCCTGCCTTCCTGCAAAAGGCGGTGGTGGCGGTGGAGGATGCCCGCTTCTACGAGCATGGCGGCATCGATGTGCGGGGAATTGCCCGGGCCCTGGTAAAGGATGTGGCCAAGGGGAGGCTGGCCGAGGGTGGCTCGACCATTACCCAGCAGTTGATCAAGAACAAGTATCTCTCCGGGGAGAAGAGTATCGGGCGCAAGCTGGAAGAAGCCCGGCTGGCAATGGACTACGAGAAGAAATACAGCAAGAGCCAGATCCTAGAAATGTATTTCAATGAAATCTACTACGGCCGTGGAGCCTGGGGGATTGCCCAGGCGGCCCGCGTCTACTTCGACAAGAACCCGGATGAGTTGACCGAGGCCGAATGCGCCCTGCTGGCGGGTGTGCCCAAGAATCCGGGCCGCTACAACCCGCTGGGCAAGG
>NZ_JCAMRN010000045.1:0-27925 GCF_059620965.1 Geobacter sp. PheSNFMC | reverse complement strand
TTGGTGTTGTTCGACACCTCTCTGTTCCTCAGGTACGGTAATCGGCGTTGATCTTGACGTAGTCGTAGGACAGGTCCGAGGTGTAGACCGTTGCCCGTCCGTCGCCCAGATGCAGGTCGACGGTAACGGTAAACTCCTTCTTGCGCAATACCCCGGTGCCCCGCGCCTCGGCGTCGCCTCCGGCGAAAACACCGCCCTGCACCATCCTGACATCGTCGAAAAACAGTTCGGCACGGTCCGGCGCCACGTCCGCGCCGGAGTAGCCCACTGCCGCGAAAATCCGCCCCCAGTTGGCATCCTGCCCGAAAAAAGCGGTCTTCACCAGGCATGAATTGGCAACGGCCATGGCGGCCCGCTTGGCGTCGGCATCGGAGCGGGCGCCCTTCACGGTCACTTCCACGAACTTGGTGGCACCTTCACCGTCCTTGACGATCAGCTTGGCCAGGGAGAGGAGCACCTCCTCCAGAAGAGCCACAAATTCCGCGGCGCCCTCGCTCCCCTCGGACAGGACCGGGGTGCCGGCTGCTCCGTTGGCCATGATGATGGCGGTATCGTTGGTGGACATGTCGCCGTCCACGGTTATGGCATTGAAGGATGTATCGTTGGCGCGGCGGAAGATACGGTCGAGCCACTGGGGGTCAACTGCGGCATCGGTAACGATAAAGGCGAGCATGGTAGCCATGTTCGGCATGATCATGCCGGCGCCCTTGGCGATACCGGCGATGGTGTACCCGACACCGCCCGCGGCCCCGGTACGCGCCTCCAGTTTCGGGAAGGTGTCGGTGGTCATGATGGCCGCGGCGATCTGATCGAGGGTGGCCGAGCCGAGTCCCTCCACGAGGGGGGGAATCCCTCCCCTGACCCGCTCCATGGGGAGCGGTACGCCGATCACGCCGGTGGAGGAAACGAGCACCTCATGCTCCGGCGCACCGATCCGCTCGGCCACGAGGCGTGCGGTTTCCCGCGCATCCTCCATCCCCCGGTCTCCGGTGCAGGCATTGGCGTTGCCGCTGTTGACCACCACTGCGCGGCAGGTGCCGCTCGTGGTCCGTTCCATGTCCAGAAGCACCGGCGCGGCCTTCACCTTGTTGGTGGTGTAAACCGCGGCCACCGCAGCCGGCGCATCAGAGCAGATGAGGGCCAGATCCAGGCGGCCCGGCTTCTTGATGGCCGCTTCCACGGCCGAGAACCGAAATCCCTTGACGTTCATAGCTGAAACCTCAGGAAAGCGCCACTACCCGAGAAACCGGCGCTTTCATAGACTATCTCATTTTCCGCAGCACTTCTTGTACTTCTTGCCGCTACCGCAGGGGCAGGGCTCGTTGCGCCCGGCAAGCTTCTTGGACTTGGACGGCTCCGAGGTCTCTTCCTCATCGACCAGGTTGAAGACCATCCTTTTCCGGGCCTGCTTCTGCTGCTCCTCTTCCATTCGCTCCACGTCTTCCTCATGGGCAATCTGGACCCAGAAGATCTTTTCCACGGTCTCGGCGGCGATGCGGGCCATCATGTCCATAAAGAGCTGGTAGGCTTCTTTCTTGTACTCCTGCTTCGGATCCTTCTGACCGTAGCCACGGAGCCCGATCCCTTCCTTGAGGTGGTCGATGGAGAGGAGATGGTCTTTCCACTGGGCATCGATGGTCTGGAGCATGATCACCTTGATGAGGTGATCCATGAGTTCGTCGCCGACGGCAGCCACCTTGGCATCGAAGGCCTCGTGGACCTTCTCCTTGAGCAGGGTGCGGAAGCTCTCGGGAGAGAGCCGGTCCATGGTCTGGGGCGGGATGTCGATCTGGAAGCCGTAGGTCTTCAGAATCCCTTCGCCGATGGACTGCCAGTCCCATTCATGGGCCGACACCTTTTCTATGGCAAAGGAGGAGATTTCCTCGATGGTGTCGTCCATCATCTGGGCGAAGTGGCGGCGGATGTCCTGGCCGGCCAGAATCTCGCGGCGCTGGGTATAGATCACCTCGCGCTGCTTGTTCATGACATCGTCGTACTCGATCAGATGTTTCCTGATCTCGAAGTTGTGGGCCTCCACCTTTTTCTGGGCATTCTCGATGGCCTTGGTGATCATGCCGTGGGTAATGGCCTCCCCCTCTTCGATCTTGAGGAAGTCCATGATCTTGGAGACCCGCTCAGAACCGAAAATTCGCAGGAGGTCGTCCTGGAGAGAAAGATAGAAACGGGATGAGCCCGGGTCCCCCTGGCGGCCCGACCGGCCCCGGAGCTGGTTGTCGATCCGCCGGGACTCGTGGCGCTCGGTGCCGATGATGTGGAGACCGCCCAGGGCCACCACTTCATCGTGCTCGCGGGCACAGAGGTCGCGGTACTCGGCCAGCACCTTCTCGTACTCTTCCTCGGGGGCATCGGGATTGGCCCGGCGCCACTGCTTGGCAAGACCTTCGGGGTTGCCGCCCAGCAGGATGTCGGTACCGCGGCCCGCCATGTTGGTGGCGATGGTCACCATCCCCTTGCGGCCGGCCTGGGCCACGATCTCGGCCTCCCGTTCGTGCTGCTTGGCGTTGAGCACGTTGTGGGGAACCCCCTGCTTCCTGAGCATCTCCGCCAGCACCTCGGATTTTTCAATGGAGATGGTTCCCACCAGGGTGGGCTGCCCCTTCTCATGGCACCCCCTGATTTCATCTATGACGGCATTGAATTTCTCCTGCTCGGTCTTGTAGATGACGTCCGGGAAGTCAGGGCGCAGCAAGGGCCGGTTGGTGGGGATGACCGTCACTTCCAGCTTGTAGATCTTGTGGAACTCTTCGGCTTCCGTGTCGGCGGTGCCGGTCATGCCGGAGAGCTTCTCGTACATGCGGAAATAGTTCTGAAAGGTGATGGTGGCGAGCGTCTGATTCTCGTTCTCGATCTCCACCCCTTCCTTGGCCTCGATGGCCTGGTGGAGCCCGTCGGACCAGCGGCGGCCCGGCATGAGACGGCCGGTGAACTCGTCGACGATGATGACCTCACCGTCCTTGACCACATAGTCCACGTCGCGCCGGAACAGGGCATGGGCTCGGAGCGCCTGGTTCACATGGTGGAGGATCTCCATGTGGTTCGGGTCGTAGAGGTTGTCGATCTTGAGCAGTTTCTCGACCCTGGCGACCCCCTCCTCGGTGAGCGAGGATGAGCGGGCCTTTTCGTCGACCGTGTAGTCGCCGGTGTAGACCTTGCGCTTGCCCGACAGGGTGTTTGCCTCCACCTCCTTGGCCTCCCCCTTTTTCAGGTGAGGGATGATCCGGTCGATGATGTAGTACTTGTCGGTGGAATCCTCGGTGGGTCCGGAGATGATGAGGGGCGTCCGGGCCTCGTCGATGAGGATGGAGTCCACCTCGTCCACGATCGAGAAGTAGAAGGGACGCTGAACGTAATCCTCCAGGGCGAACTTCATGTTGTCCCGCAGGTAATCGAAGCCGAACTCGTTGTTGGTGCCGTAGGTGATGTCCGCGGCATAGGCGGCGCGACGCTCCTCGTCATCGATGCCGTGGACGATGACCCCCACGGTGAGTCCCAGGAAGCGGTAGAGGCGTCCCATCCACTCGGAGTCCCGCCGGGCCAGATAGTCGTTGACCGTGACCACGTGGACCCCGCGGCCGGTGAGGGCGTTCAGGTATGCCGGCAAGGTCGCCACCAGGGTCTTTCCCTCGCCGGTCTTCATCTCGGCGATTTTCCCCTGGTGGAGCACCATGCCGCCGATGAGCTGCACGTCGAAGTGGCGCATGCCGAGGGCCCGCTTGCCCCCTTCCCGGCAGACGGCGAAGGCCTCGGGCAGGAGGGAGTCGAGGCTTTCGCCCCGGGCAATCCGCTCCTTGAACTCGAACGTCTTCTCCCTGAGCTGATCGTCGGTCAGGCCAGCCACTTGGGACTCCAGGCCGTTGATTTTCTCCACCACCGGCCACATGCGTTTGAGTTCACGCTCGTTCTTGCTGCCGACGATCTTCTTTATGATGGCTCCAAACATATAAACCGGGTCTCCTGGGAAATCGTGTAATGGTCAAACGCAAGCGGAAACGGTAGCACAACAGCCGGAAATGCTCAATAGAATCCGTACGGCGCAGCGCCAGGCCCATGAAACGGTTGTGTCGCGCGGCACGTTGCGCACAGGGCCTCGAGGGACTGACAAAAGCGGCCTAGGCTGTTCCCTGCGGCTTGGCCGGCCGCGCGCCTGGGCACCGGTGTCCGCCCCGCTCCACCGGCTTGACGGGTTCGGTTACGGGTCAGTAGGCGCGGTTGTCGAACATGCGGCGGGTCTTGCGCTCGGACCGGGGGAGCTCGCCGTAGGGGAGGAGATCCACCTCGCAGGAGACCATCAGGGAATGCTTCACCCCCGACACGATCGCCTTGCAGAGGAGGGCATCCGCTGTGGGCGCAGCATCTTCGGCCCGCTCCACCCGGATGGTCATGTGGTCGCGACCATCGGCACCCCGGTCCAGAACCACTTGGAATTCACTGCCGAGCCCGTCGATCCGGTCGAGAATCTCATCGATCTGTCCGGGATAGATGTTGACCCCCCGGAAAATCACCACATCGTCGGAACGCCCGAGTATCCGGTCGTGACGGGGAAGAACGCAGCCACAGGGGCAATCGCCCGGCACGAGGCGGGTCAGGTCCCGGGAGCGATAGCGGATGAGCGGTGCCCCCTCCTTGCGCAGCGTAGTGAAGACCATCTCCCCCACCTCCCCTGGCTGCACCGGCTGGAGTGTTTCCGGGTCGAGGATTTCAAGGAGATAGTAGTCGGCCCAGTAGTGAATGGAGCCGTCTGCGCCGGGCGCTCCGCAGGAAAGCCCCGTGCCGGGACCGTACACCTCGGTGAGGCCGGTGATGTCGTGGACCGATTCGGCACCGAGGCATTCGCGGATCTTGGCTAGAATCGCCTCGCTGGAGCGTTCGGCACCGAGGATCACCTTGCGCACGGCGATCTTGTCCCGCAGATCGCGCCGCTGGACCTCTTCGGCCAGGAGCAGCCCCATGGAGGCGGTGCAACAGACCACCGTTGACTGAAGATCCACCAGAAAGGTGGTCTGGATATCGAGATTCCCCGGCCCCACGGGCACTGCCAGGGCGCCGTACCGCTCGCATCCCAACTGGAAACCCGCTCCGGCGGTCCAGAGACCATACCCGACACAGATCTGCACCCGGTCTTCACGGGTGACCCCGGCCATCTCGTAGCAACGGCAGAACATGTCGGCCCAGTCATCCACATCTTTCTGGGTGTAGCAGAGGATTTTCCGCTTCCCTGTCGTCCCCGAGGATGAGTGGATCCGGACGAGCTGCTCATGGGTGGCCGCACGAAGGGGAAAGGGATAGCCGTCGCGCAGATCGTCGGCAGAGGTGAAGGGAAGCTTCGCAATATCCGCGAGGCCCGTGACGTCGTCTGGCGTCACGCCCGCTTCTTCGAGCCGGCTGCGGTAAAAGGGCGAGTTGCGCCAGGCGTGGTTCACGGTCCAGCGCAGGCCGTCGAGCTGGAGCCGTTCAAGTTCCGCGGGAGATGAGTAGTGGGCGGGAAAGCGGGTCAGCATAGGGGGTTACAACCTCCATCGGAAAGGATTACCGGAAAATCAAGCCTCCGCCCGCTCCATGCCGAGACGCAGGGCCTTGAGAGATGCGGCCCGGAGCGCCCCCTTTTCACCCAGCCGGTGCTCGATGGTTGCAATCACCTGGCTGGTGGAGCAGAAGAGGCCGGCATCGGTGAGCCGGGCCAGGGCAAAGCCGAGGAGGATCAGGTTCACCGCCTGGGGGGAGCCGATCTCCAGGGCAAGGGCGTCGGCGTCGATCACATGGACCGGGTGCCCCTCAAGTCCGGCCGGGACACGGGAGGCATTGGCCACGATCCACCCGCCGGGACGGAGGAAGTGCCGGTGGAGCGCAATGTTCTCCTCCTTCATGGCCAGCAGGCCGTCGGCCCTGCCGGGGCGCACGAGGGGACTTGAGAATTCGCCCGCCTTCAGGTGGGAGATGACCACCCCGCCCCGCTGGGCCATGCCGTGGGTTTCGGAGGTCATGACCGGCATGCCGGTGCGGATGGCGGTCTCGGCCAGAATGCGGGTGACGAACAGGATTCCCTGCCCCCCCACCCCGCTGATGATCAGTTGCTCTCCCCCGGTCATTTTCCCACCTCCTCGATGGCCAACCGCGGACAGACATCGACGCAGACGCCGCACTTGGAACAGACGAGGGTATCGACAACCACCCGCTTCGTTTCTTCGTCGTAGACCAGGGCCGGGCACTCGAACTGGGTAGTGCAGAAGCGGCACCCGTTGCAGGCATCGCTTACCCGCACCGCGCGCTTCGGCGGCCGTTCGCCGGTGTAGGTCCGGTCAACCACGCAGGGCTGGCGGGCAATGACCACGGCAAGCCCGTCGGTCCGGGCAAAGGCCACCGCTTCTTTCATCAGGGCGGTAAAAGCGGGAAGGTTGCCCGGCTCGCCCGACCGGCAGAAGCGCACGCCGCATGCCTTTACCAGCCCCTCCATATCCACCGTCGCCGTGGGCACCCCGCCGGCGCCCCACCCCAGTGCCGGGGTCGGCTGGTTGCCGGTCATGGCGGTGGTGGCATTGTCCAGAATCACGAGCACGAACCGCGCATCCTGCACCACGGCGTCGATGAGCGGCGGGATTCCCGCGTGGAAGAAGGTGGAGTCGCCGATGGTGGCGACGATGTCGGGCACCTGGCCGGAAAGTTTGTAGGCGTGGTAGAAGCCGGCCGCCTGGGAGACCGCCGCCCCCATGCAGAGGACCGTGTCGACCCCTCCCAGGTTGAGGCCGAGGGTGTAGCAGCCGATGTCGGAAGGATAGATTCCCTTGGGCGCAGCCCGCTTGATGGCATAAAAGCTGGCCCGGTGGGGGCAGCCCGGGCAGAGGGTCGGCCGGCGTCCGCCGCCCGTGGGGGGCGCAACGGAGGGTGCGGCGGGAATGCCGGCAAAAGCGGCCACCAGACGCTCCACCAGTTCCGGGGACAGTTCTCCCACCTCAGGAACAAAGCCCGACCGCTTTCCCTTTACCCGGTGGCGGTCGGCCAGTTGCAACTCCATGACCCCGGTGGTCTCCTCCAGCACCAGGATCTCGTCGTAGTCGGCCAGAAGCCGCTCCACGAACGCCGTGTGCAGAGGATAGGGCTGCACCACCTGCCAGAGGGGAAGGACGTCCCTGAGCCCCAGGTCTGCCAGCACCTCGCGGGCATGGGCCGCTGCCACGCCGGAGGCGACCAGTGCCTTCCTGGAAGAGACCCCCGGATTGAGCAACCGCGGGGCGGTCGGCTCCCAGGCGGCAATGCCGGCCAGTTTCTCCTCCAGCTCCAGGTGAAGCTTGTGACGAAAGACCGGGGTAGCGGCCCACCGGGCTGGATCCTTGACAAACGCGGCCGTCCGTTCGGACGGAGCAACCGGACCGGGGAGGATGTCCTGGTTGGCGTGGCAGACGCGGGTAGTGGGCCGGAGCATGACCGGCACCCGGAAGGCCTCGGACAGCTCGAACCCGGCGGCGATGAGCTCCCGGGCCTGGTCGGGCGAATCGGGATCGAGAACGGGCACCTTGGCGGACATGGCCGTCAGGCGGCTGTCCTGCTCGGTCTGGGACGAGTGGGGCCCCGGATCGTCGGCGGAGATGACCACGAAACCGCCGGTGACTCCCAGGTAGGCGGCACTCATGAACGGATCAGAGGCAACATTGAGCCCCACCTGCTTCATGGCCGTGGCGGCGCGCAGCCCGGACTGGGCGGCGGCATAGGCAATCTCGAAGGCCACCTTCTCATTAACGGCCCACTCCACGTGCATGGGTACGCCGTAGCGCTCCCGCCAGAGAGCCACGCCGGAGAGAATCTCCGACGCGGGCGTGCCGGGATAGGAGGCAACGACACTGCATCCGCTCTCCACAAGGCCGTGGGCCATGGCATCGTTGCCAAGCAACAGCTTCCGTTCACTCACCGAAAAGGGCTCCTTCCGTTGGAAAAATCATTAGATTTTCCGTGGTCGGCCCTTTTTTGTCAACCGAAATTCTCGACGAATGGGGCGTTTGCGCCGAGAATCGGCTTGAATTTCCGGGGATATTTCTTTATACAAAAGCAATCTCTCCATGCCGCATTAATTAAATTCATGTTCGATATCATGAAACCCAATCACGCCCGGGAGGTCCCCCAATGAAACGGTTCACCCTGTTCATGCTCCTCGCGCTGCTGTTGGCATCGCTCGCCCCCGCAGCCGGCACGGCCCGCGCCCAGTCGGCCATCACCCTCACCTACGCCAACTTCCCGCCCGCGGCCACCTTCCCCGGCGTCCAGATGGAGCGCTGGGCCAAGGAAGTGGAAAAGCGGACCGGCGGCAGGGTGAAGGTGAAGACCTTCCCCGGCGGCACGCTCCTCAACGCCAAGAACATGTTCGAGGGGGTTACCTCCGGCATCGCCGACATCGGCAACTTCGCCATGAGTTACCAGCCGGGGCGCTTCCCCGTGTCCGAAGCGGTGGACCTTCCCCTGGGCTTCACGAGCGCCAGGGTGGCAAGCCTGGTTCTCTACGACCTGATCGAAAAGTACAAGCCCAGAGAGTTTGAAAAGGTAAAAGTACTGACGGTCTTCACCTGCCCTCCCACCAACTTCATGACCAAGGCGCCGGTACGACGCCTGGCCGACCTGAAGGGGATGGAACTCCGCGTGGCCGGCACAAGCGCCGAAGTGGCCAAGCGCCTGGGGGCGGTGCCGGTGGCCATGCCCCAATCGGAGACCCCCGAAGCCATCCAGAAGGGAATCGTCAAGGGGATGATCTCTTCCCTTGAAATTCTCCAGGATCTCAAGTTCGCCAGCTACACCCCCTACGCGACCATCGCCAACCTGCCGGTGGTTTCCTTTGCGGTGGTCATGAACAAGTCCAAGTGGAATTCGCTCCCCGCCGACGTCAAGAAGGCCCTGGACGGTCTTTCCCGCGATCAGGCCGCATGGACCGGCGAGTACGCCGACCGCCACGTGCAGGAATCTCTCGCCTGGGCGAAGAAGGGCTACCAGCACCAGGTGTTCACCCTGCCGGCCGCCGACCAGAAACAGATCAACGCGCTCCTCTCCCCCATGGTGGATGACTATGTCAAAAAGGTGAGCGCCCAGGGGCTGAACGGCAAGCAGATCGTGGCGGATGTCCAGGCCTTCCGGAAGAAGTACGAGACACCGGCGAAGGAAACGCGGTAGGAACGCGGGGATCAGGGACCGGACGTAATCATGGAACGTGTATTCGGCATCATCTCCAAGGCATTCATGGTCGTCGGCGGTGTGGCGCTCCTGGCGCTCGTGCTGCTGGCCACCGGCAACGTGGCGTCCCGGATCGGCCGGGCCCCCTTTGCCGGTACCTACGAGATCGTCTCGTTCCTGGGCGCCATCGTCATTGCCGGTGCCCTGGGGCACACCCAGCGCCGCAAGGACCACATCGTGGTCGACATCCTGTCGGAGCGCTTTCCGGCGCCGGTCAAGCGGCTGCTCGACGCGGTGAACCATGCCGTCACCTGCGGGCTGTTCGGCATCGCCGCCTGGCAGGTGTGGGTCTGGGGCGACAAGCTACGCCTGTCGGGAGAGTTGTCCGAGACGCTGAAGCTGACCTACTACCCCTTTGTCTACGTGGTGGCTGCCGGTTTCGGCGTGCTGGCCGGGGTGTCGTTCATTGATTGTATGAAAACGGTATTGCGCGGCAAGGAGAGTGAGGAGTGAGCGGTCCCATTATCGGCGTCTATGGCATCGGTGTCATGTTTTTCATGCTGTTCGTGCTACGGATTCCCGCAGCCTTCACTCTGATGATGGTCGGTTTTCTCGGCATGGCCACGGTCACCACCTGGGACGCGGCCCTGGCCATGCTCGGCAGCGAACTCTGGGGCAGCTTTTCCAACTACGGCCTTACGGTCATCCCCCTGTTCATCCTGGTGGGGGAAATCGTCCACTACGCCGGCTACAACAACAGTCTCTACCACGCCACCTACAAGTGGTTCGGCCACAAGCGCGGCGGCCTTGCCATCACCACGATCCTGGCATCGGCGGCCTTCTCGGCCATCAGCGGATCCAACACCGCCACCGCCGCCACCATGAGCGCCGTGGCGATTCCGGCCATGAAGGAATACAAGTACCATCCGCTGCTCAACGCCGGCTCCGTGGCTGCCGGCGCAACCCTGGGGGTCCTGATCCCCCCGAGCATCGTGCTGGTGGTCTACGGGCTCTACACGGGCCAGTCCATCGGCAAGCTCTTCTTCGGCAACGTCATCCCCAGCGCCATCCTGACGACTCTCATCCTCCTGACCGTAGTCTGGATCTGCCGCCGCCACCCGGACTGGGGACCCGAGGGGCCCAGAAGCGGCTGGGGGGAGCGGTTCGCCGCCCTGCCCGAGGCAATCGACATCCTGATCCTTTTCGCCATCATCATGTACGCCCTGTTCACCGGCGTGGTGACCGCCACCGAGGCAGCGGCAGTGAGCTGCTTCCTGGCCCTCGTAATCTGCGGCCTGCGCAGAAAACTCACCTGGAAGAAACTGGCCGGAGCATTCGTTGACACCCTGCGCATCTCCTGCATGGTCTTCATGATCGTGGCCGGCGCGGTCATCTTCGCCAAGTTCCTGACCATCACGCGGCTTCCCTATGAAACCGCCGAGTGGATCAGCTCGCTGGACCTTCCCCGCTGGATGGTCCTCTGGGTCATCCTGGCCTGCTACATCATCGGCGGTTGCATCATGGACGCCCTGGCGTTCCTGCTGGTGTCGCTCCCCATCTTCTACCCGCTGGTGACCCAACTGGGCTACGACCCCATCTGGTTCGGCCAGGTGATCACCATCGTGACCACCATGGGGTCCATCATGCCCCCCATCGGCATCTGCTGCTACGTGGTATCCGGCATGTCGGGCATCCCCCTCGGCACGGTCTTTCGCAGCGGCCTCTACTACATGCCGTCCTATATCGCCTCCATTGCCATCCTCATGGCGTCCCCCTACTGGACGGTGCTCGTGCTGGCCGACCTGGTGAAGTAACGGAACCGTGACCCCGCAGCCGGAAAAATTGTTAAAGTTTTCCGGCTGCGGGGCGATGAGAAAACTCAGAAACCACTGATCAAGGGGAGCGCCCATGTCTGCAATCACCTTCGAAGAAATCATGTTCACCATCATGTCCGCCACCCAGGACACCTTCAAAAACTACCTGAGCGTAGACATATTCGCAGGAAAAGTTGAGCGGAAGGTTGACCCCGTCGATTCCGACGTGGTCGGCATCGTCGGGGTTGCGGGCGACCGGGTGGGCTATATCATTCTGGCGGCAGAGAGCACCGCAGCGGTCACGATCGCCAAGGAACTGCTGATGATCGACGAGCCCGACGAGGAATCCATCAGGGATGCCATCGGTGAACTGACCAACAACATCGCCGGCGTGTTCAAGACCAAATATCATGAGCAGTACGGCAACGTGGCCCTGGGGCTCCCCCTCATCGTATCCGGCATGCTGCGCACCGTTGCCGAGGGGTCGTCGCAGGATCAGTCGGGCGGCAGCTCCAGCATGAATGTCCAGTGCAAGGGGGTTACCATCCCCTTCATGAGCCTGGACGGCAAGTTCGCCCTCCGGGTCATGGTGTACATGTAACAGCGAAACCAAACCGTACGCACCACAGACAAAAACAGCCGCACCGGTCATGCCGGGCGGCTGTTTTTGTCGGATACGCGAAAAACGATGCGGCGCGGCCGGACTTACTCCCCGCTCACGTCCAGGGCGGCAATCCGCAACGACGGCGAGCCCACGGTACCGTAGAAGCGCAGGTCATTTCCCACCGCCTCGACCCCCCTGAACAGCTCCAGAATGTTGCCCGCGATGGCGATCCCCTTCACCGGCCGGACAACGCGCCCGTCCTCCACCAGGAAGCCGGCCGCGCCCACGGAGAAATCGCCCGAAATGGTATTGGCGGTATGCATCCCCATCACCTCGGTCAGCAGCACCCCCCGCGGGATTCCCGCCAGGAGCGCTTCGGGAGATTCGGTGCCGTTCTCGATGAAGAGATTGGATACCCCCATGTGCGGCGGCGATTTGATGCCGCTGCGAATGGCGTTTCCGGTGGAGGCGACCCCTTCCTTGCGCGCCCGGAGCGTATCGTAGAGGTAGCCGACGAGGCGCCCGCTTTCCACCAGGACCGTATTCCGCTTGGGCACTCCCTCCGCATCGAAGGGAGCGGTTCCCATGCCACCGGGCAGGGTACCGTCGTCCCGGATGGTGAGCAGCGGTGCAACGATCATCTCGCCCCGCTTGCCGGCCAGGAGCGACTTGCCCTTTTGGACGTTCTCGGCCAGAAACGCCGGCGCCAGCACTTCGAGAATCTCGGTGGCCACGTAGGTGTCGAGCACTGCGGGACAGCGCATGGTCGGCACCGTGGCGGCGCCCAGGAGCCCGGTCGCCTTGGCAACGGCACCGGCAACGATCCGCTCCACCGAGATGCCGCCGAAGCGGGACGAGAAATCGAAATCCCATCCCATCTGAGACTGGCCGTTTTCCTCGGCAACGGCCGTCACGCTGGCTGACACCGATGTTCCCCGGTAGCGGCCGCTGACGCCCCGGGAATTGACCACCATGGTTTCCACCATGGAATCGCCGTAGGTGGCTTTCCGCACCTTCCGCACCCGCGGGTCGGCCGCCAGGGTAAGCCGCTCGAGGTCCAGCGCGACGGCGATCTTTGCCTCCTCGGCCACGGTCGCAAGCCCGTCGTCGAACAGTCCAGGAACATCGGGATATGCCGCCGGCGGGTCGGGGAAACCGTGGTCCGGGTCAGGGGTCTGGCTTTCGGCACCCACCAGGGCGTTGTCCACCATGCGCGCCAGGTCCTCCGGCGCCATGCTCGTGGAAAAGGAGAACCCCATGCCGCCGTTCTTCAGCACGCGCACGCTCACTCCCAGCGGGGCGGAACACTTGAACGTATCGACCTTTTGCTCCTTTACCTCGATGGAGAGAATGCGCGACGCTGCGGCGGTTATTTCCCACCCGTCCAGGGAACGGCTGGCGAGTAGGTCTTGAACGGCGCTGATCATGCCGGCGGTATCCATGGCAACCTCTCAGAGATCGAGAATCATCGCGATTTCATCGCAGTCGGGGAACTTGACGCACTTGATGCAGTCGGTCCAGACCTTGTGGGGCAACTCCGATTTGTCCACGATCCTCATACCGAACTTGCCGAAGAAATCGGGCTTGTAGGTGAGGCAGAATACGCGCTTGAGCCCCAATTGCCTGGCCTCGTCGATACAGGCCTGCACGAGCATGGTACCGATCCCCTTGCGCCCCGCATCCTCGGACACGGCCACGGACCGGATCTCCGCCAGGTCTTCCCACATGATATGGAGGGCCGCGGCGCCGAGCACCACCCCGTGTTCCTCCCAGACGTAAAAATCGCGGATCGCCTCATACAGCTCCGACAGTGAGCGGGAGAGCATATCGCCCCGGCTGGCGAAGTGGGTGAGAAGCTTCTGTATGTCCTTGACGTCGGCAATCTGGGCCTTGCGGAGCATGGCGCGGTATCTCCTTGCGTGATGGAATGAAGATGGAAAAACGGATCAGAACTTGCGTCGGTCAACGACAAAGCAGCTCTTGTGGGATTGCTTGGCAAGGGTCTTGAGCTCTGCCGCCACCTCGGCCACCTTGGCGTAGTGGCCGATTTTGGGAGAGTCCGTGGGAACGACGGCAATGGCGACCCCCATGAGGGGGACCTTCTCCTCGTTCCCCTTGCGGTCGTGGGCCAGGAAGAAGCCGTTGCGCTTTTCCTCCTCGTTGAAGAGCTCCGAAACCACGGCCGTAAAGTTGGCGATGATCCGCCCGGCAACCGCCTCGGCCTGGTCGAAGGGGACGATGAAGACGAAGTCGTCCCCGCCGATGTGCCCCGCGAACCCGTCGCCCGCGTCCTTCACGGCGTTGGACACGATGCGGCCGAGCATCCTCAGGACCTCGTCGCCGTGGGTGAAGCCGTAGACATCGTTATACTGCTTGAAGTGGTTGATGTCCACATAGCAGACCGCCATGGGCTTGCCCACCGTCTGCTCGATGGCGCGCTGAATGGAGGTGTTGCCCGGCAGCCTGGTGAGGGGATTGTTGTCGAAAACCCGCCGCAGCCGCCGCAGCGACAGAACGATGCGGGTGAAAAGCTCCCGGAAGTTGAGGGGGAAGGTGACGAAATCATCCAGGGGATACTCTTCCCAGTCGAAAAACTCGGCCGCCGGCTCCGGCATCATGCCGATGACCGGAATGGTGCTGAAGAAAAAGTCGTCCTTGAGGCTCCTGATAATGCCCAGGAACGCCTCGTCGGGCGAGGAGAGATCCATGAGGATCACGTCGGGGGGATCCGAGTAGATGAACCCCATGACGCTGGAGGGGGTCGTCAGGGTCACCACCTGATACCCCTTGCTCTGGAGGCGGAGCTCGATATTGCCGTCCCCCCGCTTTTCATTGGCAACGATGGCTATTCTCAGATCAGATCTCATCGACGGCCTGTATCTCCAGACTGAAGTTTTTCGTTTCGATCAGCCTGTCCTCCAACTCTTCCACGATGACGGCCAGGTCGTTCTCGGTCATGCCCAGCCTCTGCCACGCCTCGGGCTGGATCTGGGGGACATACTCGTCGCCGCTGAAACCGAAGCCGCTGGCTTTCACGAGCACATCGGCCAGATGGACCACGGCGGTCTTCACCTGGTGGGTCGACGAGCGGGCCACGTCGTGGTGACAGGCCACGGGCTCACTCAGCTTGTCCGGCAGGTACCAGCTCCGCACGAGCCACTCCCCCACCTCCGCGTGATCGGTTCCCAGCAGCTCCCGCTCCGCGTCCAGCATGGCCAGCCCCTTCCTCTCCATGAGCATGGCGACGCGGGCATAGTCCTCGGGGCACTTCTCCTTGATGATCACCTTGCCGATGTCGTGCAGAAGCGCTGCCGTGGAGATTTCCTCCACCTCGGGGAGCTTCAGGCGGCGGGCGATGATGTTCGCAGCCACGCCGGCTCCGAGGGAGTGCTCCCAAAGCCCCACGATGGTCTTTTCCATGATTTCGAAGATGGAGGAGCTGAGCGCCAGGCTCTTGATGACGTTCACGCCCAGGAGGATCAAGGCGTTGGAGATGGTGGAAACCCGGTAGAACCCGTAGGAGGGGGAGTTCACCAGGCGCAGCACCCGTGCCGACAGGATCTGGTCAGAGGAGACGAGTTGCGCCATTTCCTGGATGGTTGACTTGCGGTTTTCCGATAGGGCCTGGAGCCGGGTCACGATGCCGGGCAGCGTCGGGAGCGTGCTCGTGTCACGGATAATCTCGAAAATCTCGGTCCGCTTATCGTTCACCGCCACCCTCCACGGAGCGGACGATGCCCGCCCGGAACAACTCCTTGAGCCGCTGCATGAGCGGATTCCCCTCCACTTTGCTGAAACGCCGGTCCAGATCGGCCAGCATGTCGTCCAGGGTCTTTTCCCCTTCGAGCTCAACCGGCCTGCCCTCAACGGTGAGGGTCTTCACCCCCAGATTGCGCAGCCGCTCCAACAGGGCCGCTGTAATAACGGTTCCCTTGCCGCAGATCGGTGGGCCCTGTGGATTGTCGGCCCGCTTCACCTCCCGGGCCAGAACCATGTCCGGCGCGGCGAGGGCTATGGGAATGGTCTGCATCTGCCTCGCTCCTCATGAAAATTACACATCCGCACAAGTGTACCAGATAACGGCGCCGGCGCGAGTATCAGCTCCCGGCAGCGGCTCTGCGGGCGCCATCGATCATCTCCCGGGCATGGTCGAGGGTGGTGCCGGTGATGGTCACCCCACCGAGCATCCGCGCCATTTCCGCCACCCGGCCCTCCCCTTCAAGGGGGGTGACCGCCGTGGCGGTCCGTCCGCCTTCAACCCGCTTTTCCACCTTGTAGTGCCGATCGGCAAAGGCGGCAACCTGGGGGAGATGGGTAATGCAGAGGACCTGCTGGGCACGGCTCACCCGCTTGAGCTTCTCCCCCACCAGGGCCGATGTGGCGCCGCCGATGCCGGTATCCACCTCGTCGAAGATGAGGGTCGGCACGTCGCTCTCGGGGTGGACCTGCTTGAGGGCCAGCATGAGCCGCGAAAGCTCCCCACCGGAGGCAATCCGCGCCAGGGGCTTCGGTTCTTCCCCTGGATTCGGGGAAAACAGGAAGCTTACGCTGTCGAGCCCCGTCTGGCGGGGCTCGGGCAGTTCCTCCAATGCCACGTCGAACAGGGCGTGCCTCATGGCGAGCTGGTGGATCTCCCGCTCCATGGCGGCCTTGAGCCGCTTTGCCGCCTCGTGCCGCTTTGCCGAGAGCCCGTGCCCCGCTTCCCTCACCCGGCCGGCCAGGGTTTCCAGTTCCCGGTCGAGATCGTTGCGGGTCCGGTCGCGGTTGAGGAGCAGACCCATCTCCCGGGCCGCTTCCTCGCCATAGGCAATGATCTCTTCCACGGTGGGCGCGTACTTCTTCTTCAGGCGCCGGATCAGATCGAGCCGCTCGTCCACCGCGTCCAGCCGGGCCGGGTCGGCTTCGATGCGCGCGCCGTAGCCCCGCAGGGTCAGGGCCGCATCCTCCAGGTGGGCCGCCGCCGACTCCACAACGTCCAGCAACGGGGCCAGCGAGGCATCAACGCCGGATATTTCGGCAACCCTCCCCTTCACGCGGGCGAGCAGGTGCAGAACCGAGGACTCGTCGCCGTACAGGGCCTCATAGGCCTCTTCGCTCCCCCGGCTGAGCCGCTCGGCATTGACGAGCAATTCCCGCTCCCCGGCCAGGGCCTCCTCCTCGCCCGGCGCCAGGGCCGCGGTGCGGATCTCCTCCACCTGGAAGCTCAAGAGGTCCAGGCGCCGGGCAGCCTCCCGCTCACCCTCGTCCAGTTCCCTGAGCCGGGCCTCGGTCTCCCGGTACCGGTCGAAGATGGCCGCATAGCCGGCCCGCAGGGAATCGAGGCCGGCGAAACCGTCCAGCAGCCTCAGATGGTTCTCGGGACGCAGCAGGGTCTGGGACTCGTGCTGGCCGTAAATATTGACGAGCTCGCGGGAGATCTCCGACAGCATCGCCAGGGTGGAGAGGCCGCCGCCAATGAAGACCCGGTTGCGTCCCGACCGGGACACGACCCGCTTCACCAGCAGCTCGCCGTTGCAGTCGAGCCCCATCTCCGCCAACCGCTGCCCGAGTGGCCCATCGACAGGCAGGGAAAAGAGGGCTTCCACCGTGGCCTCTTCCTCGCCGGTCCGGACCAGCTCAGCCGAGGCGCGCCCCCCCATGATGAGGTTCACGGCATCGATGATGATCGATTTGCCCGCGCCGGTCTCGCCCGTGAGAACGGTGAGCCCCCGGTCGAAGGATACGTGAAGGGAATCGATGATGGCCAGGTTCCTGATGGAGAGATCGGTCAGCACTACCGCTCCCCCCACTTGAGCTTGGTCCGGAGCACCTCGAAGTAGTTGCGGCTGCGGGACATGACGAGCCGGGTCCTGTGGGCCGCCCGGCGCACGTGCACCGCGTCGCCGCACTTCAGCTCCATCCCCACCTGCCCGTCCAGCGTCAGGTAGACGTCCTCGTCCTTGGAGCGGAGCCTGACGGTCACCCCAGAACTCGACTCGAGCACAATGGGACGGTTGGTGAGGGTGTGGGGACAGATGGGAGTGATGGTGATGCACTCCAGTGACGGATGAACGATGGGCCCGTTGGCCGAAAGGCTGTAGCCGGTGGAGCCCGTGGGAGTGGAGATGATGAGGCCGTCGGCCTTGTAAGTGGTGAGCCGGATGCCGCTCACCTCCGTCTCCATGTCGATGATCCGGGCAAGGGCTCCCTTGTTGATGACCACATCGTTCAGGACCCGGTGGGAACAGATTTCCTCGCCGCTGCGCTCCACGGACACGGCGAGCATCATCCGCTCGGTCACCTGGAAATCGCCCGAAAGGCAGGATTCCAGTACCGGATAGAGTTCGTCCAGGGTAATCTCGGTCAGAAAGCCGAGACTGCCCAGGTTGACGCCGAGGATGGGAATCTGGCGGGACCCGATGAGCCGCGCCGCGGAGATGAGGGTGCCGTCGCCGCCCAGGACCACCGCCATGTCGGCCAGGACGGGGATATCCTCGGGAACGATGCCCTGCCGTCCCCCCAGATGACGCGCCAGATGGGCCTCCACCAGCGGGATCAGACCCCGTGCCTCCAGCCAGGCGATCAGCTCGCTCGCCACCCCCTGACAGCGGGGATCGTGGACCTTGGCGAAGATGGCGATTTTTTTCATTCGTGCGGCCTTCCGGATATGGTATAAACTTGAGTTTTACTAACACAGATCAGATGGCATGTCCAATGGAAATTCGGTTGTTTAGCGCCTGGGCCTGCCCGTGATATCTGGTTGTTTTCCCTATAGAAAGGTGCCCCCATGATGAACGAGAAGCTTCCCCCGCCCGAACAGTCCGCCGAACTCGACACCCTGATGCTCATCATCAAGTCCTTTCTGGAACACCTGGAGTACACCCTCGGCAAGGACAAATACTCGGCAACACGGCATGACATCTTCAACGCCCTGGCCTATGCGGTCCGCGACCGGATGGTGGAGCGATGGCTCGACACCCAGCAGGCTTACTACAATCAGGACCCCAAGCGGGTCTACTATCTTTCCATGGAATTCCTCATGGGGCGGACCCTGGAAAACAGCCTCGTGAACCTGGGGCTGCTGGACGATTTCCGCGACGCCATGAACTCCCTCGGCTTCGACCTGGATGTCCTCATCGACCAGGAACAGGACGCGGGGCTCGGCAACGGCGGCCTGGGCCGGCTCGCCGCCTGCTTCCTCGACTCCATGGCCACTATGGGGATTCCGGGCTACGGCTACGGCATCCGCTACGAGTACGGCATCTTCCGCCAGAATATCGTGGATGGTGCCCAGGTGGAATATCCGGACAACTGGCTCCGCTACCGCAACCCCTGGGAGCTTGACCGGCAGGAGCACCTCCACCCGGTCAAGTT
Source organism: Geobacter sp. PheSNFMC (assembly GCF_059620965.1). Taxonomy (NCBI): domain Bacteria; kingdom Pseudomonadati; phylum Thermodesulfobacteriota; class Desulfuromonadia; order Geobacterales; family Geobacteraceae; genus Geobacter; species Geobacter sp. PheSNFMC. The sequence goes on along the minus strand of NZ_JCAMRN010000045.1, from coordinate 8,986 downwards.
CTACGGCCGGGTCGTGGAACGCAAGGATGCGGAGGGGAACACCATTTTCGCCTGGATCGACACCGAAGATGTCATGGCCATGGCCTACGACACGCCGATCCCCGGCTTCGGCACCAACTCCGTGAACACCATGCGGCTGTGGACGGCCAAGTCCTCGCGGGACTTCGACCTGACCTTCTTCAACGAAGGGAACTACATCCGGGCCGTTGAAAAGAAGATGCTCTCCGAAAACATATCCAAGGTACTCTATCCGGCCGATCACATCCCCGAGGGCAAGGAGCTCCGTTTCAAGCAGGAGTATTTTCTCGCCTCGGCCACCATCCAGGACGTGATCTACCGCTTCCGCAAGAATCACAGCGATCTGCGCCTCATTCCCGACAAGGTGGCCATCCAGTTGAACGACACCCATCCTTCCCTGGCCATTCCAGAGATGATGCGGCTGCTCATGGACTGGGAACGCCTCGACTGGGATACCGCGTGGGACATCACCACCCGGACCTTTGCCTACACCAACCACACCATCCTGCCCGAGGCCCTGGAAAAGTGGCCGGTCTGGTTTCTGGAGCAGATTCTCCCCCGCCACCTCCAGATCATCTACGAGATCAACGACCGGTTCCTGGCCCAGGTCCGCCTGCGCTTCCCGGGCGACACGGGCCGGTTGGAGCGGATGTCCCTGGTGGAAGAGCACTGGGAGCGCAAGATCCGCATGGCGCACCTGGCCATAGTCGGCAGCCACTCGGTGAACGGCGTGGCAGCGCTCCACACCGACATCCTCAAGGAAAAGGTATTTACCGACTTTTTCGAGATGTGGCCCGAGCGGTTCAACAACAAGACCAACGGCATCACCCAGCGCCGCTGGCTGAAGAGCGCCAACCCCGACCAGGCGGGACTGATCAGCCGCGCCATCGGCGACGGCTGGATCACCGATCTGGACCAGTTGCACACACTGGCGGAACTGGCGGAGGACCGGGAGTTCGTCCATGCTTGGCAGCGGGTGAAGCAGGAGAACAAAAAGCGGCTGGCCGACTACATCTTCCGGCACAACTGCATCCGGGTGAATGCGGACTCCCTCTTCGACTGCCAGGTGAAACGGATCCACGAATACAAGCGGCAGTTGCTGAACGTGCTCCACGTCATCACGCACTACAACCGGATCAAGGCCGACCCGACGGGAGACTTCGTTCCCCGCACCGTCATTTTCAGCGGCAAGGCGGCACCGGCCTACGCCCTGGCCAAGCTCATCATCCGGCTGATCAATGCGGTCGGCGACGTGGTCAACAACGACCCGGACGTGGGAGACCGCCTCAAGGTGGTGTTCCTGGCCAACTACAGCGTATCCCTGGCGGAGAAGATATTCCCTGCCGCGGATCTCTCGGAGCAGATCTCCACTGCCGGCACCGAGGCGTCGGGCACCGGCAACATGAAGTTCGCCCTGAACGGGGCGCTCACCATCGGCACCCTGGACGGGGCAAACATCGAGATCATGGAGGAAGTGGGGCGCGAAAACATCTTCATCTTCGGCATGACCGCCGGTGAAGTGGATGAGCTGCACCGGCGGGGCTACGACCCGAGGGACTACTATCACCGGATCCCCGAGCTTAAACAGGTGCTGGACCAGATTGCCGAAGGATTCTTCTCGCCGGCCACGCCGGACCTTTTCCGCCCCATCGTCGACGTCCTTCTCAACCAGGGCGACAACTACATGCTCCTGGCCGATTACGCCTCCTACGTGGCCTGCCAGGAAGAGGTGAGCCGGCTCTACCTGGACCCGGACGAGTGGGCCCGCAGGGCGATCCTCAACTGTGCCGGCATGGGCAAGTTTTCCAGCGACCGGACCATAGCCGAGTACGCCCGCGACATTTGGGGTGTAGAGCCGGTGGAAGTCCGGCCAGTCCTCGAGTTCCGCAAGCATGACGGCCCGGCGTAGGGACGGCGGCCAGCGGACAATCGGACACGAGCGCGACATGGACCTCTTTGATGCCTCCGCTGCCGCCGAAACCCTGAAGGACGCTCCCCTTGCCGAACGGATGCGTCCCCGCACCCTGGACGAGTACGTGGGGCAGGACCACCTGCTGGGCGTGGGGAAACTCCTGCGCCGGCTGATCGAGTCGGATACCCTCACGTCTCTCATCTTCTGGGGCCCTCCGGGCTCGGGCAAAACAACCCTTGCCCGGGTCATCGCCAATGCCACGAAATCGCACTTCATCTTCTTTTCCGCCATTCTTTCGGGGATCAAGGAGATCCGCGAGATCGTAAAGGAGGCGGAGGAGGAAAAGAAGTACCGGGGCCGTAACACCATTCTCTTCGTGGACGAGATCCACCGGTTCAACAAGAGCCAGCAGGACGCATTCCTCCCCTACGTGGAACGGGGGACCTTCACCATCATCGGCGCCACCACCGAAAACCCCTCCTTCGAGGTGGTGGCGCCGCTCCTCTCCCGCTGCAAGGTGCTCGTGCTCAATCCGCTTTCACAGGAAGAAGTGGGGCAGATCCTGCGGAGCGCCCTGGCCGATCCGGAACGCGGCCTCGGCACGAGCGGCCTTGCCGCGGACGACGATGCCCTCGCCCTCATGGCAGAGCAGTCGGGCGGCGACGGCAGGGTCGCCCTGAACACCCTTGAAACGGCAGCCCGGCTGGCGAAAAACGGCCGGATCGACCTGGAAGCCGTCCGCGAGGCGATTCAGAAAAAGCCGCTGCTCTACGACAAGGGGGGCGAAGAGCACTACAACGTGATCTCGGCCTTTATCAAGTCCATGCGCGGCAGCGACCCGGACGGCGCCCTCTACTGGCTCGCCCGCATGATCGAGGCCGGCGAGGACCCGATCTTCATCCTGCGCCGGATGGTGATCCTGGCCAGCGAGGACATCGGCAACGCCGACCCCCGGGCGCTCCAGGTGGCCGTTGCAGCACTCCAGGGGTTCCAGCTCGTGGGCATGCCCGAGGGACGGATCATCATGGCCCAGGCCGTCACCTACCTGGCCACCGCGCCCAAGTCCAACGCCTCCTACGTCGGCATCGACGCGGCCCTGGCTGAAGTCCGGAAAAGCGGCGCCCTGCCCGTGCCGCTTCACATCCGTAATGCGCCCACACGGCTCATGAAGGACCTGGGCTACCACAAGGGGTACAAATACGCCCATGACCATGAAGGGGGCTACGCCGCCCAGGACTATCTACCGGAACGGCTTGAGGGGAAACGATTCTATGCCCCGCAGGGGCACGGCTATGAGAAGACCATAAAAGAACGCATGGACTACATCCGTACCGTGAAGGAGAACGACAGGGAATGAAAAAGATCGGCATACTCACCAGCGGCGGCGACTGCCCGGGCATGAACGCCGCCATCCGGGCCGCGGTGCGCACGGCAATCCGCATGAACATCGAAGTGGTCGGTTTCCGCAAGGGCTATCTGGGACTCATGAAAGGAGATGCCATCCCCCTGGACACCAAGGCGGTCTCGGGCATCCTCCACCGGGGGGGCACCTTTCTCCAGTCGGCCCGGTCCCCCGAGTTCAAGACGCCGGCAGGCCAGCGCACGGCCCTGAACAACCTGAAAGCCCTCGGCGTCGAGGGGATGGTGGTAATGGGAGGCGACGGATCGCTCACCGGCGCCCTGGCCCTTCACGGCCTGGGAGTGCCGGTGGTGGGCATTCCCGCCAGCATCGACAACGACATCCCGTTCACCGATATGTCCCTGGGGGTCGATACGGCCCTCAACAACATCATCTACGCCGTTGACTGCATCAAGGACACGGCCAGTTCCCATGCGCGGGCCTTCGTCATCGAGGTCATGGGGCGCAACTCGGGCTACCTGGCCAGCATCTCCGCCATCGCCACCGGGGCCGAATACGCCCTGGTCCCCGAACGGGAATACGATCTGGCCGAGATCTGCCAGCAGTTGCGGGCACGCTACGAGGAGGGGCGCGACAACGCCATCATCATCCTGGCTGAGGGGGCCGGCCATGGCAGAGAAATCGCCGACAGCATCAAGGACGCCATTGGCTTCGAGACGCGGGCGACGGTGCTGGGGCACTACCAGCGGGGCGGCGCACCGACGGTTTTCGACCGGTTGCTGGCGAGCCGCTTCGGCAAGAAATCGGTGGAACTGCTTGTGGCGGGAACCTGGGGAGTGATGGTGGGGCTCTCCTGCAACGCGGTCCTCGCCACCCCCCTGGAGGACGTCATCAAGGGCGAAAAGCGTCCCCAGGACGAGGTGCTGCGGCTGGCCGAAGTGCTGGGCGTGTGAGGAGGGGGCCGGCGCCGTGCGGCGCCGGTCAACCGAGGAAATCCATAATCTCGCGATGGTGCTCCATCCGGTAGGCAGCGGGGAGCGGGGCCTTGTAGGCCACGAAGGGGACGCCTGCAGCTTTGGCCGACAGCCGGTCCACCTCGGAATCACCCACGAACAGAGCCTCCCGCGGATCGATGCCGAAGTGTTCCAGCACCTTCAGCAGGGGTTCCGGGTGGGGTTTCGGGTTCGCCACCCGCGACGCGGTCATGACGATGCTGAAATAGGAGTCGAGGCTGAACGACCGGAGCACCAAGTCCATGGAGGTCGACCGGTTGGTGCAGACGCCGAGCCCCACCCTCCCCTTCAGGGTGTCGAGGGTCTCGCGAAATCCCTCCTCCATGATCATGAGCGGGACCAGTTCCCGGTAGTCGATGGCGCCGGCACACCGGACCGCTTCCTCCCAGTCGCCGGGTGACGGGAAAAGATGGGACAGCACCTCCCGATTGGCGTAGGTGTGGAGAATGCGCATCTGCTCCCCGTTGTCCCTGCTGAGCGGGGGGCGGCCCATCATCTCCATGATCCGCTGGTAGAACGCGAGGTTCGCCTCGAAGGAGTCGAACATCACCCCGTCGCAATCGTAGATTACCGCCTTGATGGCCCCGCCGTTACTGCTCACCGCCGCTCCTCGCCTTTTCGAGATACTCTTCCCACTCCAGGGGGAGGAGGTATTTCTTCCGGTTGTTGCATTCCTTGCAGGCGGGCACCACGTTTCCCCTGCTGCTCTTGCCGCCGCGCACGATGGGAACCACGTGGTCCATGGTCAACTCTTCGGGCGGGAAATCCCCCCCGCACCAGTGGCACGTACGCCGGCTGATCACCGTCTGCCACCAGCGGCTCCTGCGCAGCTCACGGGCCTTGTCCTTCTCCCGCCGGATCTCCTGCTCCGTCATTTCCACCACGAAATAGGTCATAGCTACCTGTCACAGGCTACCGGCGTCCGTTCCGGTATGCATCGATGGCACGGCGAGCCAAGGCATCGCATCGCTCGTTCTCCAGGTGCCCGTTGTGGCCCCGTACCCAGACCCACCGGACCTGATGCTTCCCGGTCAGCTCCATGAGCCGCTCCCAGAGATCGCGGTTCAGGACCGGCTCCTTCCTGCTGTTCACCCACCCCCGCCGCACCCAGCCGGAAAGCCATTCGGTCATTCCCTTCACCAGGTACTGGGAATCGGTGGTGATCGTCACGGCGCAGGGACGGCTGAGGGCCTCCAGCGCCTTGATGGCCGCGGTAAGCTCCATCCGGTTGTTGGTCGTGTCGCCGTCGGCGCCCGAAAGTTCCTTTTCCGCGCTGCCGTACCGCAGGATCGCACCGTATCCCCCCACTCCGGGATTGCCGCTGCAGGCGCCGTCGCAGAATATCTCAACTTCTGCCGACATAGGCACCCTCCCCCTTGAGTAGTTCGGCAATGGCATCCATCACCCGGTCCACGATCAACTGGTGGGTTTCCTTGCAATCCTCCCGGGCAAAGAGATCGTCCAGGTTCAGGGTGGCGCCGAACACCACCATGCCCTCCTGCCCCATGCCGGGGAACTTCCAACGGTTAAGCCCGATGAGGGCCGTGGGGACGACGGCGACCCGGGTGTCGTAGATGATCTTGCCGACCCCGCGGTTCCCCTTGCCGAGCACGCCGTCCTTGTGGCGGGTCCCCTCAGGAAAGAGCATCACCTTCTCGGTCCGGAGCAGATCGTTGATGGCCTTGCCGGCGCGGACGTCCCTGCCCCGCTTGACCGGGAAGGCACCCCAGGAGCTGTACAGAAAACGCTGAAAAGGCTTGGCAAAGAGCTCCTCCTTGGCGGGAGCCCAGACCATCCGGAAGGGATGGGAGCGCAGAATCGCCCAGGGGAGAAAGATGGTCTCGTAAGCCGAGATATGGTTGGATGCGATGAGGACGCCGCCGTTCGGGGGTATATGCTCCGCCCCCTTGACGCGGAACCTGTTGATGAGCGATGCGTAGCTGCCGACGACAAATGCGGAAAACGTCACCCAGAACCGACGAAGAAACGATACCTTCAAATGAGCCTCTCTGTGCAGATGTTGTTATCTTATAGCATGGTTCCGGAAATAACGGCAACGGTAATGCTGCCCGTCACGGGAGCGCCGGATTCGATGCCGTGCCGAAAAAGAACGAGGGAGGCATGTCATGCCCCCCTCTTCTTGTCATCTCTCCACGAAGGGTCCGGATCAGGACGAACCGTCAGTCACGTCCGGCACCATCAGCGCATCTCGCCCAGATATGTCCGGATGTCGTGGCCATCAATCCTGCCGTTGCCGTTACTATCCGGGATGAGGGAGTCGGCTCCCCCCTCCTTGAGCATCCGCCTTGCATTGCCGGGGTTCACCGCCCCGCCGCCGTTTGCGTCAAAGACGTCCGTCAGCGATTGGGCACTGAAGCCGGTGACCGCCCCAGCGGGGACATCGGAAATCCTGCGATACACGGTCACGGTGAAGGACTGGTACGCCCTCAGTCCCTTGGCATCGGACACTTCGACCTTGACCGGATAGGTACCCGTATCCTTTGGTGTCCACTGGATGAGTCCGGTCGAAGAACTGATGCTCATTCCCGAGGGGCGCGTCACCAGTTTGTAGGTAACGGTATCGCCGTTGGGGTCCGTTGCGTTCACGTCGTACCGGTAGGTCTTGCCCCGAACCGCCGCCGCTGCCGGGACAGAAGTGATGACCGGCGGCTGGTTGACGACCGCAGGGGCCACTGTCCAGGCAAAGACAGCGCTGGTCGAGGCTATCCCGTCGCTGGCGGTCACGGTTACGGTGTAGGGGCCAGTTGCTGCGGCACCGACAGCGATGGTGCCGCTGATGAGACCGGTGCCCGCGTTGATGCCGAGCCCGGCCGGCAGCCCCGTGGCGCTGAAGCTCAGAAGATCGCCATCCGCATCGGCTGCGCTGATCTGCAGTCTGACGGCGGTATTTTCGGCGCCTGTTTGCGCGCCGGGGTTGCTCACGGCCGGCGGGGTATTGCTCCCCGCTGCCCGCACCGTCCAGTTGAAGCTGGTACGGTTGCTCTTCAGGGTGTCGGTAACGGTTACCGAGACCGAATAGGGGCTGCCGACCGCGGCTCCGGCAGCGATGGTGCCGCTGATGAGCCCGGTGGATTCATCAATGCCGATACCGGGAGGAAGGCCCGTGGCGCTGTAGAAAATCCTGTCGCCGTTACTGTCGCTGGCCTTGATCCGGAGAGTAACCGGTTTCTCTTCCCATGACGTCTGATTGCCGGGATTCGTAACCGTTGGAGCGCTGTTGCTGTTTACGACCCGGAGCGTATAGCTCTGGGTCGCCTTCAACCCCTTTGCATCCGCCACCTCTACCGTTACCGCGTAGCTGCCGGAATCTTCGGGCGTCCACGAAATAAGACCCGTGGAGGAATTGATGGTCATGCGCGAGGGACGCTGGACGAGCCGGTAGGTCAGTGCGTCGTTATTGGGATCAACGGCGTTGACGTCGTAGCGGTACGCCTTCTCCTTTTCCGCGATCAGGATCGGGGAGGAGATGATCACCGGCGGATCGTTGGCGACCTGACCATTCACGGTCCAACTGAATGTTGTACTTGACGTCGTCATGCCGTCTCCCACAGTGACAACGACATTGTACGTCCCGGCGACGGTGGCGGTGCCACTGATGAGACCCGAACCGGAGTTGATGGCAAGGCCGGAGGGAAGCTCCGAGGCACTGTAAATGAGGTTGTCGCCGCAATTCAGGTCAGTGGCCTGGATCTGCAGACTCACGCCATTGTTCAGGGTACTGCTCTGGTTGGCAGGCTTGGTCACTATCGGCGCGACGTTGGTTTTGGTTACCACCCATGAGAACATGGTACTGCCGCTGAGGTTACCCGGGTCCTTGGCCATTATGGTCACAGGGTAGGTACCGGAGCTGCAGTAAGGTATGTTACCGCTGATCAGGCCGGTTTTGCTGTTCATGGTGAGGCCCGGCGGCAGGCCGGCGGCACTGTAGGTGAGGCTGTCTCCGTTGACATCGGTGGCCTGGATTTGGAGGCTGACGCTGCCATTCTCGGGACTGGCCTGATCGGCGGGCTTGGTTACCACCGGAGCAGTCGGCGGTATGATGACCATCCAGGTAAAGGTCGTTCTGGTCGTAGCCGTTCCATCGGTCACGGAAACGGTTATCGTGTAGGTTCCCGCAGTGGTGGGGATGCCGCTGATGAGACCTGTAGCACTGTTGATGCTGAGACCTGTCGGCAGCCCAGTGGCACTGTAGGTGAGGGCATCGCCATCTGCGTCGATCGCCTGGATCTGGAGGTTGACCATTACGTCCTTGTCGCTGGTCTGGTCCGCAGGCTTTATAACGGCTGGAGGCTGCTGAGGCGCCATAGTGACGATGATGCTCACGCTCTTGGTGGCCGTGGTGTAGTTGACGGCATCGGCGGGCGTGAAGGTGGCCGTCAGGGTGACCGGGCCCGCGGTGGAGAGAACGGTGCCGGCTGCGGGATTGTAGCTGAAGCTGCCTGCTACGTCGGCAGTGGCGTTGAGCTGGCTCGACCCGAGGGTCGTGCCCGCATAGACCGCTGCCGGCTCGGCCCAGTTGATGGCGGGAACGGCACGGGCGATTGCGAGTGTTCCCGTGGCGCTGCCGCTGTAGTTGGCATCGGTGACCGTGGCGACGACGGGGTAGCTCCCGGCGGCTGTCGGCGCGCCGCTGCCCCCGGCATAGGTGAGGTTGATGCCGAG